>JAYRVB010000173.1:0-4381 GCA_041918775.1 Chitinophagales bacterium | reverse complement strand
TGTAAGCGGGCGCCTTTGCCCAGATAAACCGGAAAGCCGGCGCCGGTGATCTTATTGCCCAGCTCAAAATCGATCAATTTATACTTTGCTGCCAGCTCCCAGTGCGGCAGCGGGCTGAATGAAAACACGGGATTGGCACCACCTTTGCGTACTTCAATATTGTCGGCGGCGTCTTTCCCTTGCGGTACAAGGGTTTGGGGCAGGTTCGGAATGCCCAGGAGTATGTTTTTGATCTCTTCCTGAATGCGGGTATGTTCCTGTTCAAGCTCGGTACTGCGGACTTTCAGGGCTGCCACCTGCTGTTTCATGGCCTCTGCGGCATCGCGTTGACCCTGACCCATCAGTTTGCCGATCTCTTTGGAGGTGGCATTGGTTTCAGCAAGGGTGTTGTCCAGCTCGGTTTGCAGGCGTTTGCGGCTATCGTCGAGGGTAAGCAGGTCGTCGATCAGCGTAAGCGGATACTTGTTACGTTTCAGCAATCGTTCTTTAGCCAGGTCAGTATGAGCGCGCAACCACGAAATATCGAGCATAAGGATAAAATTTGCCGCAAATATACGGCGATGGGCGCGGGATTGTTGAGGTTCGGGCTGTTAGGGGTTGTATAATTGAATATTCTGCCGTATCATTGCAGCGGAAAGTCCGTGTAACCCTCTGCAGGATATCTACGCCGGCAATTTCAGTGGCCGGGAGTTTCAACCAGCATTTCCCGTTATATTCTGTTTGTCAGGCATATACACATTTTCAATCCATTACACTTGAGTTTATTTTTTTCATTATCCATTTTTACGAATAACACCTGTTATGTACACTACGGAACAGTTGAACGAGATGCTCGTTCCTGAACTGCGCGAGATTGCCGAAGGCCTGTCAGTGGCCAATGTGAAGAAGCTTGGAAAATCGGAATTGATCAAAGCCATTGCAGATACGCAAAGCGCATCTGCCGGCGATGATAAGCGCGATCGCAAACGCGTATTACGTCCACGCAAAAAGAAAGAAGCACCTGTAGATGAATCTGCAAAACAATTAGTGATCCCCGAAGCATCGGATGCCGAGGAGGATCTGCTATTGGATATGCCTAAAAAAGAAAATGAAGTAGTGGCGCCCGTGGTGCAGGAACCGGTTGAAGAACCAGTGCGCGAACGTCAGGAAACGCCCGTGCATCAATATCCTCAGAAGAAAAGAGAACCGCGATTCAATATCGACCTCGATGGCGCAGTGCCGGGTGAAGGTGTGTTGGAAATGATGCCCGATGGTTATGGATTTTTACGCAGTGCCGATTATAATTATTTATCCTCACCAGATGATGTATATGTATCTCCATCGCAGATCAAGCTGTTTGGTTTGAAAACCGGCGATTGGGTTTCCGGATTTGTACGTCCTCCGAAAGAAGGTGAAAAATATTTTGCTTTATTGCGTGTGGCAACGATCAATGGACGCGATCCGAAAGAAATTCGCGACCGCGTGCCGTTTGATTATCTCACGCCATTGTTCCCTGATGAAAAACTGAATCTGGTGTACAATGCCGGAGATTACAGCACGCGTATCATCGACCTGTTTACGCCAATCGGAAAAGGTCAACGTGGTATGATCGTGGCACAACCGAAAGTGGGTAAAACCTATTTGCTGAAAAGTATTGCCAATGCCATCGCGCAAAATCACCCGGAAATTTATTTGATCGTTTTATTGATCGACGAACGTCCGGAAGAGGTTACGGATATGGAACGCTCAGTAAATGCAGAAGTAATAGCTTCTACATTTGATGAGCCTGCCGACAAGCACGTAAAAGTGAGCAGCATCGTATTGCAAAAAGCAAAGCGACTGGTGGAGTGTGGTCAGGATGTAGTGATATTGCTCGATTCTATCACGCGACTGGCGCGCGCACATAATACGGTTGCGCCTTCGAGTGGTAAAGTGTTGTCGGGTGGTGTGGAAGCCAATGCCATGCAAAAACCAAAGCAGTTTTTTGGTGCAGCACGAAATATTGAGAATGGCGGTTCGCTTACCATCTTAGCTACCGCATTGATCGATACCGGTTCCAAAATGGATGAGGTGATCTTTGAAGAATTCAAAGGTACCGGTAATATGGAGCTGCAACTCGACAGAAAATTATTTAACCGTCGTATTTTCCCATCTATAGATATCACCAACAGCTCAACACGCCGCGATGATCTTTTGCATGAGCGCGAAGTATTACAGCGTATGTGGGTGTTGCGTAATTATCTGGCCGATATGAATACAGAAGAGGCTATGCAGTTTCTCCTGCAACGCATGCGCGGCACAAAGAGTAATGAAGAGTTTTTAGCCACCATGAACGGTTAATACCACGTTTAAGTAGACAAGCACTGTTCCCGCCGACCGGGATACTGTTTCATAAGTTTGATTGAGGATTGCTTGAATATCCGCCTTCAGGGTTTAGGATATGAATCGTATTTCTCACACATAAAAATCAAACAAATGAAAAAAATGTTATTGTCGATCTTCGTGTCGATCTTTGTACTTTCCACACAGGCACAGATATCCGTGCAATCAGAAACCATGCAATTACCAAGCGATATGACCGAATGGTCGTTGCCGATTACTGTTTCGCTGCAATCTGAAAAAATGGTAGAGAATAGTGTCGCAGCCGTGCCCGTGCAGTTCAAGGTGCATTTTAAAAAACGCATGATGCGTGTATGCCATTATGAAATGGAGATCACCAATACTTCTGCAACACAATCGATCGAGTTTCGCGCAAACAATTTATATACCGATGCTTCTTCGAACATCATGTATTACAATGTAAAATTGAAGCCCGGCAAATCAGCGTTGGTAAAAATGATGTATGCCAGCAATTCTGTGGATGGAAGTGGATGTTGGCCGAAAGAAGATGAAGAATGTCGCAATTGTGGGTGGACATTGTACATCGATGAAATTAAATCCAAGTAATTCAGCACACCAATACCATTTAGCGCCGTTTCGTATGAAGCGGCGTTATTTTTTTGTTTAATTTTTCACCACATGATGATCACTAACGGATGTTGCATCCTAACCGATAAATTTGAGCTGTAAATATTGATGTTTGGATAAGGACGCTCGAAAAAAAACCCGTCAATTGTACTGGGCCATGGGTATTACGCTTTTTGGGCTGGGTGGTCTTGGTATAGGCTTGATGTATGCATTTGTGCCGGAGGGGAGGAAAGCATTGAGCGGCCTGGGTTTTGCTGAATGGTATAAGGCGATCGTGGCGGGCACCCTCTTTGCGGCCTTAAGTTTGCCATTTTTGGTCGGATTATTGGAAACACCCTTTCTGCAACCTACCCGCCGCTTCTTTGCCGCGCTCATGGCGGATTACAGGGTTAGATGGTGGCAGATCTGGTTACTTTCTGCGTGTGCGGGTATTGGCGAAGAAATATTGTTCAGAGGGGCACTACAACCCTTACTGGGACTACCTTTAACGGCGCTGCTCTTCGTTTTTCTGCACGGTTATCTTAACCCCCTCAACAGACCCTTGTTTCTCTACGGAATCCTGTTATGTTTGGTCAGTGCAGGCTTCGGGTATCTGTTTGTGGTATTTTCGTTACCGGCTGCCATGATCGCGCATTTCTGGATAGACGTGGTACTGTTATATTATCTGAGGCGACATAGGCCCCAGGCGGAATAAGTGACTTTTACCTTACCATTTGCGTTATCGGAGCAACTACCTTTATATGCGCTGATATGTAATTCTGCAAAATCAAGCATCATTATTGCAGGAGAGACAGCGCGTTTATTGAACAGATTAAATACAACTTATGTCGATGAAATATTGGATGATCGGATTGACCATTGTGGGACTCAGTGCGTGGGCCGCATTAGCACAAGTACAAAAGCAACAATTATATACCTGGAACGGATATGATGCCGCATGGCGATCCGTTGATTCATTAACCGAATTGCAACAGCCTGAATCTGCACTTGCCATCGTTGAGGAAATTTATGCGCACGCCAAAGCAGAAAAAAATAGTCCGCAACGGGTAAAAGCGACTATTTATAAATCACAATTTGCCAGGATACTTCAGGAAGAGAATGAGCTTGCTGGTATTCAGGTGATCGAGAATGAGCTTGTTGTTTCCGAATTTCCGGAAATACATATACTTCAAAGTATTTTAGCCGACCAATATTGGTCATATTACCAATCGAACAGATGGAAATTCAGTGAGCGCACACCGCTTGCAGATGGTGAAAAAGGGGATATATCCACCTGGGATCTCGTTACCCTGCACAATAAAACGCGGGAACTATATACAGCTTCCGTATCGGAAAGGGAGCGTTTGAAAAAAGTGGCTATCAAACAATATGATGTGCTATTGGTCAAAGGCGATCCTTATGGCAGTTTTTTGCGCCCGACATTATTTGATTTTTT
>JAYRVB010000172.1:0-8905 GCA_041918775.1 Chitinophagales bacterium | reverse complement strand
GTAGAGATCGATTATCCGATCACCATTGGCAATGGCCAGGAAAACATCCTCCACCTTGATGCGAATTGGGATCTGTTTTTTGCCGGTGTGGACATGGCGAACGACAATACCGTACACGGAAGCGATAACCTACCGCTTGCAGAGATCTTGTTCGAGAATTTGTCCGGTATTTTTACTGCTGAAGAGTAATTTCCCTGTGATGCACTGTGCAATTCAGTGCCTATGTATATAAGGTCTACAATTGGAATAATCGGGATTGTCGCACTCCTGGGAGTTGTATCCTGCGAGTTGGACGCACCATTAACCGACACTACAGGTTTCGTGCTGCCTATTCCGGAGGGCTTCAGTTATCCGTTTATCCCGGACGACAATCCATTAAGTGCTGAAAAGATCGCATTAGGCAAAAAGCTGTTCTACGATCCTGTGTTGTCTATAGACTCTACCATCTCCTGCGGAAGTTGCCACAAAATAGAATATGCTTTTGCCGATCATGTGCCTATCAGCAAAGGCGTGGAAGGGCGAATGGGCTTTCGCAATGCGCCAACGCTTGGAAATATCGCCTGGGTACCGGTAATGACCATGGATGGCGGCAATCCAACACTGGAAACACAACCATATATTCCGATTGAAACACATGAGGAAATGGGTTTTAATATGGTATTACTTACCGAACGCCTGCGCACTGATCCCGAATATGTTGCCGCATTTCAAAATGTATTTGACCGATTACCTGATCCATTTGGCATAACACGTGCATTGGCCGCATTTGAACGCACCATCATCAGCGGTAATTCTTCTTACGATCAATACGTTTTTCAGGGAAACCAGTATGCCCTTACCGAGTCAGAGCTAAGAGGAAAAGCATTGTTTTTCAGCACAGAGCTGGGTTGCACAAATTGCCATAGTGGATTCATGTTTACCAACAGCGCTTTTGAAAATAACGGCTACTTCGAAAATTACGACAGCGATAGTGGAAGGGCACGTATCACCACACTCACCACGGATGTCGGAAAATTCAAAGTACCCACCTTGCGCAATATTGCTGTAACGGCACCATACATGCACAATGGTTCGATAGCGACACTTGAGGAGATCATTGACCAATATGCAGCAGGAGGTTCAGGACATGTGAATCAGAGCTACTTGATTCAGGGCTTCGACATCACTGCCGAGGAAAAACAAGATCTGATCCAATTTTTACACGCACTAACTGATACCGATTTTCTCAGCAATGCATCACTCGCCTCTGAATAAGCAAACACCAATCATTCAATAAACAGTACATTTGTAAAATGAAACGGCCTATATCTCGAAAAGTCACCTTACCTGTCGTTTTGTTCGCCACTATGGCACTACTGACCAAGTGTGAAGTGGATCCTAATTTGTATGATGAGCCGGATCCATGGGCATATGATCCTACACCATATACAGCCCCACACACACAAGGCATCCCGCCACTTCCTGTTTTTGACAATAACCCTTTAACGATAAAAGGTGTTGAACTGGGCAGAAGGTTATTTTACGACCCGATCTTATCTGCCGACAGCACATTAAGTTGTTCCGGTTGCCACAGTGTAGATCATGCATTATCTGATACGGTAGCATTCAGTATAGGCATCGATGGCCTTCCCGGCAAACGCAATGCCATGCCCATTTTCAATTTAGGATATTCCCCTTTCGATAACGGATTCTTTTGGGATGGTCGCGCCATCACACTCGAAGATCAGGCATTAATGCCCATCCAGGATCCACTGGAAATGCATGAAATTCTGCCGAATGTGCTGACCAAACTCAATCGCAGTGCCTACTATCCGGAATGGTTCTTTGAAGCATTCGGCGAACAAGAAATAACCACAGATCAGGTTGCGCGCGCGCTCGCACAATTCATGAAGAGCGTTACCAGCGGTGGTTCACGTTATGATAAAGCCCTTGCAGGCGAAATTTTCCTTACAGACGAGGAAACGTATGGGAGCGAATTATTCAATTCCTTAGATGGAGGTGATTGCTTTCATTGTCATGGTATCAATGCCGGCCTGTTTACTGATTACACATACCGCAATAACGGACTCGATACCGCGGTTTATTATACCGATTTTGCCGATGCCGGATTAGGTGCGGTTACTGGCGACACTGCCGACTACGGAAAATTCAAAGTGCCCTCGCTCCGAAATATCGAACTAACGGCGCCGTACATGCACGACGGTCGCTTTCAAACACTAGAGGAAGTGCTGGATTTTTATAGCAGTGGTGTGCATAATACGGCATTCACCGACAACCTCATGCAGTTTAAAGCGCAAAAAGGTGTGCAACTCACAGAAGAGGAAAAATCAGCTATCATTGCCTTTTTAAAATCACTCACCGACGAAAGTTTTAAAG
The DNA here is from genome assembly GCA_041918775.1 of Chitinophagales bacterium. GTDB lineage: Bacteria > Bacteroidota > Bacteroidia > Chitinophagales > BACL12 > UBA7236. Next base: position 6,529 of record JAYRVB010000172.1, on the reverse strand, counting down.
ACAATCCGGCGTACCAAAATCCGTGGTAAGCGGGCTGATTATTTTATTTCGATGCGCAAAGGCGCCATCGCTTCATTATAGGCTTTTACATCTTCTGCCATTACACGCTGCATCGCATCTAATTGTACCTGTATGCGTGCACTAAGGTCTTCAAACTTGGCATACATGCTTTGAGTTGGTCCAGCATCTGCAAATTGTAAAAACCAATTCAATCCGGCTAATTTTTCCTCCAACATGATCGGAAATTTTAAATTATCCTCATAAGCCAGAATAAGCGGATTGTGTAATTGTTCTTCAATAGCCGTAAGTGTATCTATGATCGCTTTGCCTTTTGCTTCCAGCTTCATTAACCTTGACGGATCTGTTTCGTCTGCAATATGCGCATTGATCTGTTCGATCACCGCATGCATGCTGGCATTGGCTTCTGCAATTTCATTCAATTTGCCACATATACGCATATTCAGGTCAAATTGAGCCTGCAACTCTTTTTGCGAACTCGGATTGCGTGGATCTTTTTTTATCGTGAATACCTGCTTACCGATCAATGAATCACCTAAATACATCAATACATAATAGTCACCGGGCACCGCCAATGGCCCCAGCAGTGAAGCATCAAATGTGGCGCTGGTATCACCTTTTGCGTCGGGATAACGCATGTCCCATACAAATTGATGCATGCCTGCGTACGCATTGAGCTTACCGGATTCTGTATGCTTCACATTGGGATAAAATTCATCCTTCACCACCACCGGTGTGCGATGTACATCATAGATGCTGCTGTAACTAATTATAGAATCGTCATCTGCTGTATAAAAAGTCATGCGCAGTTCCTGCGTTGCTGACGATCTTAGGTAATACCTGACTTTTACCCCAACAGGTTCGTTTTCGCCATCCTGATCGCCGGGGATATCAGAATTCCATGAAGGGCCCGGTGTGCGATATGCGGTATGCACCGGATATACATAGGCGGGTTGTTGTGCTATCTTTTTCCATTGTGCAGCAAGATCATACAAGGGAGTAATATCATCCATGATCCAAAAACTACGTCCGTGTGTGGCAATCACAATATCGCGCTCACCCTTATGCAATTGAATATCCACCACAGGTGTTACCGGTAAATTCAATCTGAGTTCCTGCCAGTTTGCGCCATCATCTACACTGAACCATACTCCTGTTTCCAATCCCGCAAAAAGCAGACCCTTTACATTCGGATCATTGCGCACACACCTGTTGTATACATGCGCGGGTAAGCCGGTAGTGATCTTTGTCCATGTCTTTCCGAAGTCTGTTGTTTTATAGATATATGGCTGCATATCATCCAGCTTATATCGCGTTCCACTCAAATAACAGGTTCCCGCATCGAAATGCGATGGCTCCACATAGCTGATCATGGTCCACTCGGGTAAATTTGAGGGCGTTACATTATTCCATGTTTTACCATTATCCATACTGAGATAAACCACACCGTCATCACTACCCGTCCAGATCACGCCCTTTTGCACAGGAGATTCCTGCACACTGAAAATGGTGGCGTAATTTTCTACACCTGTATTATCCAAAGTAACCGGGCCTCCACTTTCCTTTAAGGTGTTCGGGTCGTTTCTGGTGAGGTCGGGACTGATCGTTTCCCATGAAACACCACCGTCAAAACTGCGATGGAGATAATTGCTGGCCGCATATAAACACGATGGATCATGCGGTGAAAAAATGATCGGGAAGGTCCAATTGAAACGCATTTTTGCCGTATTGGCTCCGGCACCATAATGTTGCTCGGGATTCACAGAAATGGCGCGATACATTTCCGAATACTCATTATATGAGGTAAAGATGCCATCGTACTCACCGCCATAGGTGATCTGTGTGTTTTTCGGATCAGGTACTATAAACCCCGCCTCTCCTCCGGCTACCCATCGCCAGTCGGCATCGGTGATAGAACCTTCTGCAGATCTTGATTTGATCTTGATACTGGAATTATCCTGCTGACCGCCATAAACATGATAAGGAAAATCATTGTCAATATTCACATGATAAAACTGTGCTGTCGGCATATCGATATCACTCCAGGTATGTCCATCATCAAATGTAACAGAAGGTCCTGCATCAGACCCAATAATATAATTATTGGGATCGTTCGGATTGATCCACATGACATGATTATCCCAGATCGTGTTCTCTGTGCGTTCAAAAGAATATCCACCATCATAACTGCGCCAATATTCGACACTTAATATATACAATTCGCGATCAGTATGCGGATCTACATAAATATTGCTGAAATACCAGGGGCGCTGGATCAGGTCATTTTCTTTGGTGGTTAAATACCATGTTTCTCCGCCATCATTTGACGCATAAATACCGGCATTGTCTTTATTTTCTACAACTGCCCATAAATTTTCACTGTTCACTGAAGAGATCGTAACGATGATCTTTCCCATCAGTCCTTTTGGCATGCCCGGATTGGTCGACAAACATTTCCAGGTAATTCCACCATCCGTACTTTTGTATAAACCATTTCCCGTTCCTCCGCCACTGCTCAATGAATATGGTGTGCGAAAAGCCTTCCACATGCTCGCATACACAATATTCGGATTATTCGGGTCGAGCTTTACATCTACGCAACCGCTGGTATCATTGGCCGGTGCAAGAATTTGCTGCCAACTGGCGCCGCCATCTGTGGTTTTGTATAATCCGCGTTCCTTATTTGGCCCCCAGATATGCCCTTGTGCCGCAACATAAACAATGTTTTCATCATTCGGATGAATGGCGATCGATCCGATGGCGTATGACTCGCGTAAACCAATATGTTTCCACGACTTGCCACCATCCATGCTCTTATACATACCATCGCCAAAAGAAATATTGCCACGCATTTCCACTTCTCCCATGCCTACATAAACTACATTCGGGTTGGTGCGTGCTACTTCAACGGCACCAACACTGGAAGATCCAAAGGTTTTGTCGCTTACACAATGCCAGGTATTTCCGCCATCGGTGGTTTTCCATAAGCCTCCACCTACTGCACCCGCATAATAGATCTGCTTATTATTGTACACACCGGTAACGGCGATACAGCGACCAGCCCTGAACGGACCAATATTTCGCCAGTGCAAACCATTAAACAAGGTAGTCGGAATAGCTTGCGAAGCCGTAGCGTCCTGAACCGGTTGTTTCTTATTACTTTGCGCCAACACGGGCAGGCTTAGTGCAAAAAACACGAAAAGCAGACAGTAATTTTTCATCTGCTAAAGATAAAATTTTCATCGGATAGCACATGCGCAGCGTAAATACGCGATCCTGCACCTCTGCAGGATACTTGCGCGCAACCATGGAGAGCACACGCATGCCTGAACAACGCGAAATCCATTATTCAGAGCTGCCTAACCAATAGTACCCGGGCTTCAGATCACTTCAATTGAAAAATGCCGGCGCTGCCCGCAGGAACGCTCAAGTCGCTTAATGATTGAGTTTGCATTGTAGTTACCTCCTGAGCCTGTGTATATCCGTTCAACCTTTCCGCAAATCGCACTTTTTCAAGCGCATAGGTTTTATCGCCGGTGTTCATCACCACCATTACCGTTTCTGTTTGTGTATATCTGAAATATACATACACCCCGTTTTCAGGAATGAATTGCATGAGCTTGCCATGAGCTATCGCATCGGAGTTTTTTCTCCAGTTGGCCAGGCTGCTTACATAGGTATATAATTCTGATTCCTGACCCTTAAGTTGTGCCACATCAAACTTATTTGTTTTGTCTGAAGGCCATCCACCCGGAAAATCTTCACGCACCAATCCATCCTCCGGCCAAACATAATTCTTCATACCGATTTCATCGCCATAGTACCATTGAAACATTCCGCGTGTGGTCATAGCAAATGCAATTGCCAGTTTGAATTTACTCATGTCCTCCTTCATCAACGAATAAAACCTGCTGATGTCGTGATTACTCAGAAACACTACATTTTGCATCACGTTGCCATATACATAATCCTGTGAAAGTGTGTGGTAGATGCGGCGCACCCCCTCATACCAACCGAAATTTTCATTTAATCCGACATGCAAAGCATCGTACAAGGTAAAATCGGTCAACCCCGGCAGGTATGAGTTATATCCATCATCAATCGCATTATCACCATGAAAATATCCCTGCACACCAACACCATTTACCCACACCTCTCCGAAAATACCGAAACCCGGATACTCACGAAGCACGGCTTGTGCCCAATCCTGCAAAAATTTAAGGTCTGAATATGGATAGGTATCAAGTCTGAATCCATCTACATGATATGTTTCAATCCACCAGATATTATTCTGAATGATGTACTTTGATAAATATGGATTATCCTGATTGAGGTCGGGCATATGATGGTCGAACCACCCCTCATTCATTCTTTTATAATCATAATTGCTGGCATATGGATCATTTTTCACGCTGGTGCGATAATTACTGCGCACAAACCCGGTATCCAAACGATGTATCCAATCTTGCATAGGCAGATCTTCAAACAACCAATGGCCGCTTCCGATATGGTTATGCACAATGTCTACCACTACTTTTAAATCTCTTTTATGAGCCTCTTGAACAAAAGTGGCATATTGGGCATTGGTGCCATACCGAGGATCTATTTTGTAATGATCCGTTGCGGCATATCCGTGATAACTCCATTTCGGTTGGTTATTTTCGATCAAAGGGGTACACCATACTGCGGTTGCACCGAAATCGTGGATATAATCCAAATGGTTTATGATCCCCGCAAGGTCACCCCCATGTCTGCCTTTGGGATCTTTTCTGTCACTTACGGTTTCACGCATGCCAGCCACCACATCATTTGCGGTATCGCCATTGGCAAAGCGATCGGGCATAAGTAAATAGATTATGTCGCCGGCATCCAGGCCATAGGCAAAATCGCGAGGTGTTCGCGCGAGTAATGGATAATTATAGGTGAATGATTTCTTAGCCGCCGTAAATACAAAAGGAATATTACCGGGATTAGCATCTGTATCGATCACCAGGTCGACAAAGACATAATTCGGATTTTCAACTTCCGTTATTCCGATCACCTGTACACCGGGATACGCGATCTTCAGATCATAATGACTAATGTCTTTACCATGCACGATCACCTGCAGGCTGCTATCAGCCATTCCAATAAACCAATGAGGCGGTGCCACATGGCTGATCTGTTGTCCAAAGGAAATGCTTGTGCAGAGGAGGCAAAAAATGAGTATCCTGATGTTCATACAGTAAAAATAATTGATTTCCGTGTGATGCCTTAGTGAATGACGAAACATAACTGAAGAGACTGTGCGCAGCATACGAGACAAAAAAAGCGGCTGTTACCGGGTAACAGCCGCTGCATATATCATGTAAATAGGATCAATATCCCGGATTCTGCACCAGATTTGGGTTAGCCACTACATCGGCAGAAGGAAGCGGGAACAGGTTTACATAGTCACCAACTGATGTTCCGGCAAAAGAACCTCCTTTAAATGCCCAGAGGTAAGTGCCGCCGCTGAATAAACCATAGCGGATAAGGTCTGTGCGACGATATCCTTCCCATTGCAATTCGCGTGCGCGTTCTTCAAGAATGGATTCAGGAGTAATAGAAGCAACATTATGCAAAGCATCGCCATATGCGCGTTCGCGTAATTGATTCACATACATGATTCCTGTACCTACATCTGCATGTCCGCGGGCAGCACATTCTGCATACATCAACAATACATCAGCATAGCGCATCAATGGGAAGTCGATGTCGGTAAAGTTTCCACCGGCATCGAGGTTTGTGCCAGGGAATGCCGCATGCAATACCGTAGCTGATTCTACTGTATCCAAAACAGCAACTCGATAAGTGCCTGTTCCACCTGTTCCGGAAATAAACTCGGTGATCTTATTATCACCCTTGATACCACTTCCGGTCAAGTACTGGCCAACCTGTACGGTTCCATTGGCTACCGCGGTTACAGTAAGCACATCACCCAACATGGTGCCCGTATATTCTGCAACCGATCCCGACATTACGTTTCTCCATTTTGCGATCGGATAACCAACAACAAACTGGCCGAGCTCAGAATCATCGCTGAATACCAAAGTTTGACCGAATGTTTTGAACATATTGCGTGCATCATCTGCATCAGGGAAAAACGCAGCATATTCCGGAGTAGAACGATTGCCACCCCAGCCGAACTCGATACCATAATAGGTTTTATCGATCTGGCTTAATGAATCACCACCCACGGTTGAGTGCGTGAGGAAGGTTGTTCCACCATACGTTTGCGTAAATGCACCATCAAAAGTCACCGGGAAGATCATTTCATTGCTGTTATGATTATCCGCCATGAACAAATGATCGTAAGTTGGCTCAAGAGAATATCCGCCTTCGTTGATCACTTTGTTGCAATACGTTGCACAATCAGCATAACGCTCTGTGCCGGTATATACTTCCGCGTTGAGATACAAACGCGCAAGCAGGGTCCAGGCAGCAGCGCGATCGGCGCGACCATACTCATTTGCCTGCGGTGCAGGAAGTG
>JAYRVB010000171.1:0-1686 GCA_041918775.1 Chitinophagales bacterium | reverse complement strand
ACAAAGGCCAATACCACATAATCCTTCTCCCCTGCTTCGAGCATGGTTTTGATATCGATGTACGAACGCACAATGGCTGTATCGTGCAGCGACCAATACCCCTCGATCATATCGGTGTATTGCTTGCTGTAGGCTGCGCAATTGTCTTTGTATTCTTCCAGTTGGTTAAACTCTTTCAGGCGCTTGAACTCTTCCACAATATCTGCCTCCCAGCGCGCCGACATGATGATGAGCTTACGCGACTTGATCTGTTCCACTTCCTGAGGTGTGGGAAGGTCATTTTTATAATTCAGCAGAAAACTGCCTGATTGCGCCGAAAGTGTCGTGAAGCTCAGAGTGGCCAACAATAGTCCTATCCATACAAAAACTGCCTTACGCATGCCAAAAGAATTTTTACAAAAGTACGTATTCCGCATTGGCCGCACAACCCCCGGCAGGATTCCTCACTGCGGGGAGGCTTTGCCGGAATTACTTCGCTTTACCCGGGAAACTCATCTCAGCAAAGCTGATGTCTTCAGGCACCGCAAGCTTATCCTTAATATCACCCGGATTTTCGTCCAGTGAAGTCACCTCGATGGTCGCTTTGATACCCATCATATCTGCTACCGAACGCATAGGCAACCCTTTCCAGGTACTTACTTCCACTTTGGAACCCTGTTGCATGTCCATGCTTATCTTGAGGCAATCCTTGCCTAAAATCGTTTCATGGCCTAGCTCCTTATATTTGAACTGGGCTTTCATCTCCTCCGATATGTCCTCATAATTTATGTTCTTATCCGCCATATCGGCCACATCCATCTTAGTTCCTGCATTTTGCCCATCAGACCAGTTATACATCATGGTGCCCCTGCGCAAACTAAAGGAGCGTGTTTCACTTTTATAGCCGGCAACAGATACTTTCGTAGTGGTTTCAATGAATTCATTGAGTCCATAATTGTCAAAGTAAACGGTAGATTGAATGTCCATTTCTGCCGGCGCACCCACCTGAGTAGTTCTTGTCGTGTACTTTGCCGTGCGAATGCCATATCGCTTACCCTCACCGATCTCATCCACTATTTCGTCGGAATTTTCTGTGGTCAGGCTTTCCGCTTCGTCGGTATTTTTCGAGTCTGATGAACATGCGCTTCCCGAAAGGAGCAAAGCCACGAGGAATGCATAATATATGGTTTTCATAAGCAGTGGTTTTAGTATAACCAAATATACCTAATTTTAGCATAACCTTTCAGAGAACAGCTATCATATTTAAACAGCTTCACTTCGCAAGGCGGTGCCACATCACCACCCATCGATAAATGCACAATACACTAAACCAGACCGGGGTGATCGTTTATACACCGATATCATAAAACCATACCACTGACATCAGCTATGACCAAAGCCCCCACATCATTATCCCGCGCTTTCTTATATATACTCCCGGTGCTCATTTGTATTTCGGGACTACAAAGTTGTATGCACGCCAAACTCACGCAAATGGCACCCATAGAATCGTATCCTGCGGATACCTGGCTGTCCGGACAAACACATAAAAAGGCCCTGATCATTGTTGCACATGACGATGATGCGATGAGTTGTGCAGGCACTGTAAGTATGTTGACTGCGCAAGGCTGGGATATTGAAATGTTGTGCTTCTATACCGCCCTCCCCGCCGACAGCGCGCGTAACCGACAACGCATGCAAGATATT
>JAYRVB010000170.1:0-6379 GCA_041918775.1 Chitinophagales bacterium | reverse complement strand
TGTGATAGTGGTTACTACGGGTAAAGAACATGAGTTTCGTAGTGCCGTCATAATAAGGTGCCGCTTCGTGAAAATCTGTATTGACATGTTCCATGCGATTGATGTTCCACGAATTATCCACGCTTGGTTCGGCATAAAACAGATCGTAGTATGGCGTATTGGTATTCGGATTGATCTCATCACCATTGCTGCGGGCAAATATCACCCCACGTTTAAACTGGGTAGGCGTCATTTCCGACGATGTGGTATTAAACGATACAGGCTCTACGGCATATCCGGAAGGTTTATTCTGATTGGCGATAGCCCAATCGCAGGTAGATGCGAGATAATATCCGTCTTGTTTATAGATCGCGTATTTGAGATAATAGTTCTTTGCTTCGCGATATTTTCCATTGGTCTTCAACAGATCTGCATAGCGCAGCAAAGTACCTGCGTCAGCAATATTGTGTGAAGCGATCACCCCATACCAGTATTCCGCATTGTGCCAATCTTCCATTTGATAATAGCAATCGGCCAGTTTTGTATTCACCAGGTAATCGTATCCCTGTTCGAGGAAAGAAATATAGATAGCGGCAGCGTCGGGATATACACCGTTTTCATAAAATTTATCAGCACGTGCGATCATATCCGTTTGCGCGGAGGCGCTTTGGCATACACAAATGAACAGGGCAAGCAACCCGGTGCGATATGGAAGCATGAATTGCATCAGAAGAACCGTGGGTTTACAAAGTGATTATTGTGGCGATCGAAGCGATAGATAATAAATATCTCATGCGAAGGTGCCAGGTATAAACCATCATCGCCAAATGCGCTGTTAAACGCATATCCTATACCCGCTTCATGCCGGGTGATCTTGTTGTCGGCATTATAGATATACTCGGCAACAAAAGACATACTGTTGTTAGTTCTATAGGAAGTGCCCACCAAAAAAGTATTATTCCAGATCACATTTACGCCTGCGTCAATCTGGGTTGGCAAACTGTCTGCAATTTTCACCAATACATTTGGCTTAAGCGTTAATTTAGTGGAGATGGGCACGAGCGCGCCTGCTGTACCATACAGCACAAATACATCGTCAAAGCGCTGATTTGCAGCATCGCTTACATTTCCATTGTCATCTGCACCAGCGAGACTGAATAAAGAAACAGAGGAAACGCCGAAATAATAATTATCAGAATGCAAATACAAACCTGCACCTGCATTTGGTTTGAGGTAACTTTCTATTTCCTGTGTAAATGAAGGGTCCCCACCGTTATAAGCATCCAGTTCGGTCACATCCACGCTATAACTGCTGATGCTTGCCTCTAAACCTACAGAAGCCGTGAGGTTATCACTTACATGAATGCGATAGGCATAATCAATACCAAAAAAGTTGGTGGTAGTAACGCCAATATTGTCGCGATAGATCTTTGCGCCCAAACCCACTTTATCATTTCCAAGTGGCGCATGTACCGTAATGGATTCGGTGCCGGGAGAACCTTTACCGAAATTCACGGCATTGCGATGAAAAAAGAAATTCGCATCCAAAACACCTGTTGAACCGGCATATCCCGGATTAAAGGTGAGCTGGTTCATGTTAAACTGCTCATACATCGGTGGCAGTTGAGCCTCCGCGCGATGAGCAACCGCAAGCATGATACCGGCCGTAATAATGTGGAGTCTTATTTTCATCGCTTCAATACAATAAATCCAACAATCGGGTCGAGTAATCCGTCAACGCGCAACACATAAAAATAGGTGCCATCAGGAGCCTGTCCGGTAGAAGAAATAAACTCTACATTGGATGTGCCATCCCAGAGCGGCCCTTGATCTGCGCTGCCTGCGTTTTCAAAAATGAGGTTGTTCCACCTGTCGTATATTTTCACCCCATATCGGATATTATTATCCGGCCAGTTTACGGTAACCACATCAAAATCGCCATCGCCATTTGGTGAAAACGAATTCTGTACATGGAGTTCGCCATCAGTTACTTCCGGCTCTACCACTTTTACACGCACATAGGCTGTATCACACAACACAGGCACATTATCGTCGCATACGATGTAGGCAAACTCGTCGTTGCCAAGTACAAGCGGAATATAATTTACGTGGTCTGCGGCTGCTATGGTAGCGATGCCGGTAGCGTCATCCGTGATCAAACCGGTGATCACCAGACCATCACCATCGCCATCAAAATCGTTTACCAGTACAAATATATCCAGGGTATCTCCGAGGATCACTTCCACTGAATCGTTTACCGCCAGTGGTGGATTGAAGTTGGTAGATTGCACATCAATACATACCGTAGCTGTATCGCAAAACACATCTGATCCGATCTTACAGGCGCGATAGGTGAAACAATCTTCGCCAAAGGCATCAGGGAATGGTTCGTAAAAAACAAACTCGCCACCTACGATGGTGGTTGCACCAAAATCGGCATCATCAATGATATCCATTTCCAAACCTTCATCATCCAGATCAATATCATTCAATAAAGGTTCTACGTTGATCGGTGTATTTACAAAGGTGGAAACGTTGTCATCAATCGCTATCGGATGGTCATCAACCGGATTTACCGTGATGATGACAGAAGTAGTTCCACAGATATCGGGATCCGTGTTTGCGCATCCTGTGTATTGAAAATTATCAGTACCGAAGAAGTCAGGGTTCGGGGTGTAGATCAGCAGATCGTTCACCCCATCCACAAAAACCGATCCATTGGCCGGAGCTACAGCGATGTTCAGATAGATATCTGTGACGCCGGTGGTGTTCAGGTCGTTAGCTGTGACATCAAAGATCACGTCACTAACATCCTCATTTATGACATAAAAATCCGGGGCCGCATCATATGATTGAGCAGATGCCGTAAGGCTGAAACCCAGCAATACCGCCAAAGCTCCTATTACCCCTCCTCTAACTGGTCGCATCATTACTCAAAAATAGGGATTTAATCGGCATTCAAAAACGGATAACGAAAATCTGTTGGTGGATTAAAATTTTCCTTGATGGTTCGCGGCGACACCCAGCGGAGCAAATTCAGTATGCTGCCTGCCTTGTCGTTAGTGCCTGAAGCCCGCGCGCCACCAAATGGTTGTTGGCCTACCACTGCACCTGTTGGCTTATCATTGATGTAGAAGTTTCCGGCCGCATGACGCAATGCCACGGTTGCTTCCACGATGGCATATCTGTCTTGGGAGAATATGGCACCAGTAAGCGCATAAGGCGATGTGGAATTCACTGTTTGCAGCGTTTCCGACCATTTATCGGCATCGTACACATAGATTGTGAGTACTGGTCCGAAGATCTCCTCACACATGGTTCGATAGCCCGGATCTTTGGCCAGGATCACCGTTGGTTCAATGAAATACCCTTGCGACTTATCGTAGTTTCCGCCGGCGATGATCTCCATACCATCTGCCTTCGCTTTGGCAATATATCCACTGATGCTATCGAAGGCTTTTTCATCGATCACAGCGTTGATAAAATTTGAAAAGTCGTCGATAGAACCCATTTTCATACTGCTGAGGTCTGTGACGAGGTAATCGCGTACCTCTGCCCACAGGTTGGATGGGATGTAAGCCCTCGACGCTGCCGAGCACTTTTGGCCCTGAAATTCAAATGCGCCGCGGCTTAGCGCAACTGCTACCGCTTTGGGATGGGCGCTAGGATGCGCGATCACAAAGTCTTTGCCGCCGGTTTCTCCAACAATGCGTGGATAGGTCTTATAGAGGTGGATATTATCGCCAATGGTTTTCCAGATGGTGCGGAATACTTCCGTAGAGCCTGTAAAGTGGATACCGGCAAAGTCAGGGTGACTGAAGATCACCTTTCCGGCTTCAGAACCGCTTACGTGCACCAGATTGATAACACCATCAGGCAGTCCGGCTTCGCGCAGGATCTCCATGATGACCCAGGCACTGTAAATCTGGGTATTAGATGTTTTCCATACCACAGTATTGCCCATCATGGCAGGTGCAGTTGGCAGGTTTCCGCCAATGGAGGTGAAATTGAAAGGGCTCAGAGCAAACACGAAACCTTCGAGGGCTCTGTGTTCCATTCTGTTCCAGGTGCCGGCAGCGCTTTCAGGCTGGTCTGTATACACCTGTTGCATGAATTCCGCATTAAAGCGCCAGAAATCGATCAATTCGCAGGCGGCATCGATCTCGGCCTGAAAAGGGTTTTTACTCTGTCCGAGCATGGTGGCGGCATTCATCTTATAACGATATGGACCTGCCAGCAATTCCGCAGCCTTCAGGAAGATGGCCGCACGTTCTTCCCAGCTGGTGTTCTCCCATTGTGCTTTTGCCTCCAATGCGGCAGCAATGGCCTGTGCTACATGAGTGCCATCCCCCTGATGATATACACCCAGTGTGTGCTTTAATTCGTGTGGTGGATGGATGCTTACGGTTTTTCCGGTGCGCACCTCTTTGCCCCCGATGAACATCGGGATGTCGACAGTGGTCGATTTCAGATCGGCGATGGCGCGTTTGAGCGCTGCACGCTCGGGCGAACCGGGCGCATAACCTTTAATGGGTTCATTGATGGCCTTTGGCACTCGGAAAATTGCGTTGGACATGTGTCAGATTTTGGGTGCAAAGATACGGAATCCGAGCGCGTTAAGCGTTCTTATTCCTGAAGACGCATTCAGGATGCCGGTGGCTACACAAGGCTGGCAGATAGCGTATCTTTATGCTCGTTACCATTACCGTGGTTTATGCGTACCCGTTCCCTGTATTTTATTGTGCTTGTCAGTTTGATCAACACACAGATCGCCAGAGGGCAAACAAATTTTGATGCCTTCAATCAACTTTTGGGCAAAGGGGATACGGCGCTTATCGAATCCTTTATCACACAATGGCAGATCGCTGAACCCGATGCAGCAGATCTGTATGCGGCACGATTTAATTTTTATGTGTGGTCGAGCATGCAGGAGGTGATCGTTATGAGCGACAAACCAGAAGGAGAAAATGTATTGGAGATACATCCAACCGACAGCACGGCGCAGGATCCGGTACAATATATGTATGGAGATATTATATATCGACCGGAACCCCTAGCGACTGCGATGCAATATATCAATGCTGGTATTACATTATTCCCCAACCGGCTTGATCTGCGTTTTGGCAAGGTGTATTTGCTGGGTGAGACAGAACAGTGGGATATTATGGCAGAGGAGATCATCAAAGCCATTCATTATGGGGCAGAGCATCAGAATCAATGGCTGTGGGTTGGCGATCAACCTGTGCCGGAAGGCAATGAAGTGATGTTTGGATCAGTACAGGATTATATCGGGCAGATGTTCGATACGGAAGAAGATAGTTTGGGGGAAGAGATCATGATGATCTCACAGGCGATATTATCACACTATCCGGACAATATTGAAAACCTGAGTAATCTAAGTGTTGCTTATATGTTGCAAAACAATTATACAGAAGCGCTCAAGCCCCTCCTATATGCTGAGACACTGCAACCCAGAGACCCCATCGTATTGGTCAATATCGCCTGGTGCTACAAACAAGGCGGCGATAAAGCAAATGCGATCAAATATTACGAACGCGTGATCGCCATTAACGAACCTGATACGGCAGCTTTTGCAGAAGAGATGATCAAAGAGTTGTCGAAGTGATTCATGCATACATACTCAACAAAAAAATATCATTAGTTTTATCATATGCCTACTTATATCAAACACATCCTGACCATTGCGCTATTACATATTTGTTCGCTCCACGCACAAACAACCATCGTAGATAGTATTTTCGTCGGTGGTCAATATCGGAATTATCGCGCTTATATTCCGGCGGCGTATGATGGTTCTGAAGCGGTGCCTTTGCTGTTTAATTTACATGGTTACAGCAGCGATAATTTCGGGCAGGCGCTGTATGCTAATTTCAATCCGATTGCCGACACGGCCGGATTCATCACGGTGTTGCCCAATGGCACTTTGGATCTTGTTGGATTGCGTTATTGGAATTGTTTTGTAGCACCGGGAATTGGTGTTGATGATGTGGCTTTTCTTAGTGCACTGATCGACACGATAGCAGCTGATTATTCCATTGACCTGAATCGGGTGTATTCAACAGGCATGAGCAATGGTGGTTTTATGAGTTACACACTGGCCTGTGAACTCAGTAACCGGATCACCGCAATAGCCAGTGTAACCGGTACGATCGACAAGGATAGACTTGCTTATTGCGCGCCTGAACATCAAATACCGGTGATGCATATTCATGGCACTGCCGACGCAGTGGTACCCTACGGCGACAATCTTACCTTTTACAGCGTTGATTCGGTGATCGGTTATTGGAAGGCATTCAATCATACAGATGACGAACCTATATTTACTGCGGTGCCTGATATCGTTACTACTGATAACTGCACAGCCGAACACTATGTATAT
>JAYRVB010000169.1:0-1628 GCA_041918775.1 Chitinophagales bacterium | reverse complement strand
CGGCCATCAAGGATAACATTGCGCAATCCATATCCAAATTACCTTTCGAATTTATAACGGAATACACCGACACCATTGCGCTTGTGATCGTGGTGATCATTATTACCGCGGTATCGCTTATTATTGGTGAGCTTGTGCCCAAGCGTATCGGTATGCGTTACCCTGAGCCTATCGCAAAAACCATGGCGGGACCGATGTTGGTATTGTCGGCCATCACCCGACCATTTGTCTGGTTGCTGACAAAGGCGAGTGACCTGATCATGCGTTTGTTGCAGATCAAAGGGTATAATGATGATCAGGTGACGGAGGAGGAGATCAAGGCGATCATTCAGGAAGGGACACAAACGGGTGCGATTGAAGAAATTGAGCAGGATATTGTGTCGCGTGTTTTTCATCTTGGCGACAGGCGCATTGCGAGTCTGATGACGCACAGAAATGATATTATCTGGTTGGATGTGAACGAACCGATAGAACGTGTATACGAAGATATTCAAAGTGAGGTGCACAGTATTTATCCGGTGTGCGAAACAGAATTTGATAAGGTGATCGGTATCGTGTATATCAAAGACCTGTTCATTGCGCGCACGAAAAAAGAAATTACCAGTTTGCGCGAATTGATCAAGCCTGTGCTTTTTCTGCCTGAAAACAATACGGCGTATGATGTGCTTGCGAAATTCAAGGAGTCGAAAATTCATTATGCGCTTGTGGTGGATGAATATGGTTCATCGCAGGGATTGGTGACCATCAATGATATTTTGGAAGCCCTGGTAGGTGAATTTGATGAACTCAATTTACCGGATTACAGCATTATTGAACGCGAAGACGGTAGTTATTTGATCGATGCGGCTTTGCCTTTTTATGATTTCCTGAATTATTTTGAAATGGAAGAAGAGTTCGCCAGATTGGATGAGCTCGAATACAATACACTTGCAGGATTTTTATTACATCAATTAGAACGCATTCCTCGTGAAGGTGAGCGCGTTGATTGGAAGCAGTACGAGTTTGAGGTGGTTGATATGGACGCAACCCGCATCGATAAAGTGCTGTTTCGTCAAAAGTAATGGATGGGTATGAAACTTATCGCCGATAGTGGATCTACAAAAACAGATTGGGCAGTCATACATGAAGATCAGGTAGTATTGCGCGTGCGCTCGCAGGGCATTAACCCGAATGTGCAATCTGCGGAAGATATCAGTGCGATCATCCGGGCAACGGAAGCCTTGCAGCCCTATTATTCACGCATCCATGAAATTTTTTACTACGGAGCAGGATGTGCAGGTAAACAACAGCAAGCACAGCTATCTGCTTTGTTGCAGCAAACGTTTCCGCATGCACTTATTCAGGTAGAAAGCGATCTGAGTGGTGCCGTGCATGCAGTAGTTACTGTCGGTGAAGCATGTATAGTTGGGATACTCGGTACAGGCAGCAACAGTTGTATGTTTGATGGTGCTGCAATACATGGTGTCACATTCAGTCTGGGTTTTATTTTGGGTGATGAGGGTAGTGGTTCATTCATAGGCAAACAGATCATCATGGATTATTGGTATGCACGCATGCCCGCACATCTTCGTGAACAGTTTGCTGCAGCATACGACATGAACAGACAAACGATTCTGTTGGGTGTTTAT
>JAYRVB010000168.1:0-9937 GCA_041918775.1 Chitinophagales bacterium | reverse complement strand
GTGCTCTTTCTGTGGGGTCTGAAAGACAGATTTATTACCGAGAAATATCTGCACAAAATGCGTGATCTGTTTGCAAACAATAAGGTGGTGACCTATGCCGATGCGGGGCATTTTGTATTTGAGGAAATGGGCACTGAAGCGGCGATGGAGATCGAGCGTTTTCTCCAACAATAAAAAAAAGGCGCCACAAGGGCGCCTGATATTGTACTGTTCACGTATGATCAATCTACATTATCGTGGAGGAAGGAGTTGTTCTTTTTCAACTCTGGTCCGTCTTCACCATCAACGATGTTGTACTTAGACACGTTGATCTCGCGGGCATTTGGTGTTTCTTCCAGCTCGATGTTTCGGCGCATATAGGCGGGTACTTTCTCGATCTCATCCAGATTGCCGCCATTGAGTTTCATACTCATGCTTTTCAATCTGCTGATACGATCATTACCCGTATTGTTTACTACCTGGATCTTATCATCATTCGTGATGAATGTGGTGGTATCCTGACGCTGCATCGTTGAAGTTTTCACTTCTTCCTTACGCACGATGAATGCTTCTTCCTGCTCTTCCTCTTCACGAACGAAAGTAAATGGCTCCTTCTTTAATTCGATAATGGGCTCTTCCTGTTTTGGTTCTTCGATGTGTTCCTGTGCGGCGATCGGTTCTTCCATTGCCGGGATCTCCATAACCGGTGCTTCCGTTTCTTCTTCCACCACAGGTTCGATGAAGGTTACCGGACGCATGTGCATTTCGATAGGCGACATCACTTCGGGCTGCACTTCTTCTTCAATGGTCTGCTCCTCCATGCTTACTTCCTGAATCTCGGCGATCGGTTCGATGACAGCCGCGATGGGTTCTTCTTCCGGCATGGATGATACTATAGGTGCAGGCACTTCCTCTTTTGCAGCGACCACAGGTTCAGCCGTTTGCGCAAAAAGTCCGAAATCAAAACTGAATTGTGCAGGATCTTCCTTTTTCACTTTTTTCTCCTCAACAGGAGGCACCGCTTTGATCTCAGCTTTTATTTCCGGAGTTTCCTCGACCTTTATTTCCTGACGAGGTTCCTCCTTTTTTATGGAGATCGTTTCTTCTGCCTCCTTCAGGGTTGGTTCTTCGATGGGTTTTTCATCCAGCAAAATATGTTTCTTCTGCAACAGTGCATGGGTATCGATATGGGTGATCTTTACGTGCTGACTTTTCAATCGCGCAGTGCGTTGTTCTTCTGTTTCGAATCCGGTAGCGATTACAGTTACCATGATCTGGTCACCCAGTAATTCATCGTTACAGTTACCCCAGATGATATCACAATCGTTACCTGCTGATTCCTGCACATATTCGGTGATCTCGGCGATCTCGTCCATCAACACCGGCATGGTGCCGCTGGTGATATTAAGCAGGATGCTTCTTGCACCGGTGATATCACTATCGCTCAGGAGCGGCGATTCCAATGCAGCTTTAACGGCTACGAGTGCGCGATTTTCACCACTCGCTTTTCCGGAGCCCATGATGGCAAGACCGCTGCCGCGAAGAACGGTTTTTACGTCTTCGAAGTCAACGTTCACATAACCCGGAACCGTAATGATCTCGGCAATACCTTTTGCTGCGGTTGCGAGCACATCGTCGGCATGCGCAAATGCTTCATTCCAGGCGAGGTTGCCACACATATCGCGCAATTTATCGTTGCTGATCACGAGGATGGCATCCACGTAGTGTTTCATCATCTCCAATCCTTCGTGTGCCTGTGTTTTGCGGCGCTTTCCTTCAAATCCGAACGGCACGGTCACGATACCGATGGTGAGGATGCCCATATCTTTTGCCAGTTTGGCGATCACAGGTGCGCCACCGGTACCGGTGCCACCGCCCATTCCGGCAGTGATGAATACCATCTCGGTATTTTTTTCGAGAATGGCTTTGATCTCCTGCATACTTTCGAGCGTAGCCTGTTGGCCAACACTCGGATGCGATCCTGCGCCACGGCCCTTGGTCAAGGTAGGTCCGAGCTGGATCTTATTTGGCACAGGGCTCATTTCGAGCGCCTGTTGGTCCGTATTGCAGATCACAAAGTTCACGTCCTTTATGCCCTGCAAAAACATTTGGTTCACCGCATTGGAGCCTCCGCCGCCAACGCCGATCACCTTAATGATGGAAGCTTGTTCTTTTGGAATATCGAAATACATAGCGCTTGTTTCGTATTAGGTTCTGTTTGGTCATTGAAAATCTGATACATCATCTTCTTCAAACCACTTGCGTGTAGACGACAACATATTTTTCAACCAACCGGGTTTGGTATGTTTCTTATCCTGCTCATTCGACTCTACTTCCACTTCATCGCTTACTGTAGAATTCTCCAATTGCGGCTCCTGCACTTCAGCGATCGGTTGTCTGAGTTCGAATTGAGGCGTTTCTGTAACAGCGTTTGCCGATATATCAGCAACGTGATCAACGTATTTTCTGTCCTCATGACCTTTCAAGATCAATCCGACAGCTGTTGCGTACATGGGGTGGCGAATGTCTTCCACCGTTGACTTACCCAAATACTCAGTTGGAAAACCGATACGGGCGTCCATCCCGGTGATGTACGAAACCAGTTGCACGAGGTGCTTCAATTGCGCACCACCGCCGGTTACTACAATGCCGCCGATCAGTTTCTTGTGGAATCCCGACAATTTGATCTCATAATACACGTGCTCGAGGATCTCCTCAACGCGTGCCTGTATGATGCGTGCAAGGTTTTCTACTTTGATCTCCTTTGGTTCGCGACCTTTCAATCCGCTGATGGAGATGATCTCATTTTCTTCTGTTTCGGTAGCGAGGGCTGAACCGAATTTCACTTTCAGGATCTCGGCCTGGTTGCGCATGATCATGCAGCCTTCCTTGATGTCTTCGGTGATGATATTGCCACCCAGTGGGATCACGGCGGTATGGCGAATGATGCCATCCTGAAATATGGCGATATCTGTTGTGCCACCACCAATATCTACAAGCGCTACACCTGCTTCTTTTTCTTCTTCACTCAACACAGAGGCAGATGAAGCCAGAGGTTCGAGAATGAGGTCGATCACATTGAGTCCTGCCTTTTCCACGCATTTAAAAATGTTGCGTGCAGCAGAGATCTGACCGGTGATGATATGGAAATTGGCTTCGAGGCGCACCCCGCTCATGCCGATCGGATCTTTGATACCTTGTTCGCCATCAACGATGAATTCCTGCGGAAGCACGTGGATGATACGATCGCCCGGAGGCAATACCAGACGATGCATATTTTCGATCATGCGGTCGATATCGTCCATATCGATCTCACATTCCGCATCATTGCGGGTAAGTATGTCGCGGTGCTGTAAACTCTTGATATGCTGACCGGCAATGCCCACATACACATCGCGAATTTCGACACCACTTTTCTCCTGTGCTTCTGCAACTGCTTTGCGAATGGCTTCTACCGTTTTGTCGATATTGGCCACTACCCCGCGCATCACGCCGAAAGAATCAGCCTTGCCCATACCGAGGATGTCGATCTTGCCATGATCGTTGATGCGGCCCACAATGACACAAATTTTTGTGGTACCGATGTCGAGTCCTGTGATGATTCGATTATTGTTGCTCATAGTTACTTTTTAATTCGCAAACGATCTGACCCTTATAGTCGAGTTTGAAGCTTGCATATTTTTCCCATCCGGTATGTGATAGACCTTCTTTGTAAAAGATCTTCATTTTCCCGAATTTATCTTCCATGTTTTCGATACGGCCAAACTCGATCTTATGGTCGCCCAGCTTGGGTATCAGTGTGAAGGTGCCGTTAGCGGCGATGGCGATCTGTTCTATCTGGGCATTCCAGAATACATCTGACCGGATATAATTGACCAGTTTCAACGTGTTTTGTAGCGCCCGGGATGTTGCCATGTCTGTGTTAAAAGTGCCTTCTTCTATGCTGCCTGTAACCACAGGTACACGGGCTGTAAATTTATCGCTGATTGGTATCTTATTACCTATTTTATCCATATAGTAATGCACACCATACTTGTTAATAACACGCACGACTGGTTGTTTTTGTACAATTTCAATATGCATTTTCCCATTTGCATCGAGCCAGCTTTCTGCATCGGCTACATAAGGGTCACTTTCGAGTAGTTCTTCCACTCGACCAACGCGTATCCCTTTAAGCGCATCGCCTTTGATGGAATCGCCATAGGCAGTACCCAGAATGTGCATGATATCGCTGCGTTCCAAAAAATACATGCCCTGTTCATGATCGATATGGATGTCTACATCCGGGCACCTGGTTTGCTCCTGCAGATCGGCATTGAACGAGGTGAGTACAACAAGCCCTGCGGCACATGCAAAGAGCAGTACCATACCAAATATCCGCAGCAGCTTTGTTTTTACACTCATGATCTGGATTTCAATATCTCTTTGATAGGTTGCACTAATGTATCGATGTCACCTGCACCGATCGTACACAATACCTGCAGCGCTTCGGTCTTCATCCGTTCGAGCAATTCCTGTTTTGTGCAGAGCGATTTGTTGGGGTTGGTCAGTTTGTTGAGGATGAGTTCACTGCTTACACCCGGTATCGGCTCCTCTCTGGCAGGGTAAATAGGCAGGAGAATCACGGTATCTGCCAGATCCAGACTTGCGGCAAAACCATCTGCCAGGTCACGGGTACGGGTAAATAAATGTGGCTGAAAAACAGCTGTGATGTGTTTATCCGGATACATGATCTTCATGCTTTGCAGAAACATCCTGATCTCTTCCGGATGATGGGCATAGTCATCATAGAAATACAGGTTTGGTGAAAACACACCCAATACATTCTCGAAGCGACGACGAATACCGGTAAACCCGCTAATTGCCCGCTCAATAAGTGCCCACTCGATCTTTAACTGCAGGCATACGGAAATGGCGGCTACTGCATTTTCGATATTGTGCACACCGGGATAAATGAGTCTGAACTCCTGTCCGGTATTCAATGTGACGATACAAGCCTCTGACTGATATACATATTTTGTCGCATACAGATCGGCGCGCGTATCTTCGAGGTCGTACCCTTTTTTGTCTCCGGTATATTTTTGAAACACCCCCAGTTTAGGTTTGGAAATAAGGGTTCCGCCGGGTTTTATACGTTGGGCAAATTCCAAAAATGTTGCTTCAATAGCTTCCTGTGTGCCATATACTTCGAGGTGATCAGAATCTGTTGCCGTGATCACGGCAATATTTGGCGAAAGTTGTAAGAATGACCGGTCGAATTCATCTGCCTCCACCACATAAACATCATTAAAGCCTTTTCTGAAATTAGAATCAAAATTGGTGGAGATCCCGCCGAGCAATGCGGTGCAATCATATCCGCTGTGTTTCAATATCCAGGAGATCATTCCTGTTACAGTGGTTTTGCCATGTGATCCGGCTACGGCGATCACAAATTTTCCTTCGGTGATCAAACCGAGCACTTTGCTGCGTTTGAGTACCGTATATCCGTTGTTTTGGAAATACACCAATTCAGCATGCGTGGCCGGCACTGCGGGTGTGTACACCACGAGGTCGGCTGCTTTGTCAGCGAGTGCCACATCCTCGGTAAAATGTATGCTTGCGCCCTCTTGCTCCAATGCCCGTGTGAGCTCGGTCGGCGTTTTATCATAACCGGAAACCACACATTGATTGCGCATAAAATATCTGGCAAGGGCACTCATACCGATGCCACCGATACCAATAAAATAAACGCGTTTAACTTGTGTGATATCCATATATTCTGCTACTTAATGAATATGTTTAAATACTTCATCTACGATACGTTCGGCAGCATCTTCGATGGCAAATGGTTTGATATTTTCCGACATGCGTTGTCTGCTTTGCGCATCTGCCATCAAACGAATGGCAGCAGGAATCATATCAACCGGAGCCTGCTTATCGGAAATACAAATGGCCGCATCGGCTTTTACCAATGCCTGTGCATTTTTTGTCTGATGATCTTCTGCGGCAAAGGGAAACGGCACCAGAATTACGGGTTTGCCTACCAGACATAATTCCGAGATCGCGATTGCGCCTGCTCTGGACACGATGATATCTGCTGCGGCATAGGCATGGTCGATATTGGCGATAAAGTCTACCACACGCACATGATCATATCCTTTTGCGGCATGCTTACACATTTCATACATCGCCGTACCTGTCTGCCAGATCACCTGAATACCGGCTTCCTTCAGTTCTTCGAGACCACCGATCATGCAATTGTTCAGCGTGCGCGAACCGAGACTTCCTCCAACGATCAACAACACTTTGCTATCAGAATCAAAATCGAAGTCCATTCGCGCTTTCTCTGGTTTCACATTGCAGAGCACGATATTTTGCCGAACCGGATTTCCGGTTTTTACGATCTTATCTTTTGGAAAAAAAGCATCCATACCATCATAGGCCACACATACGGCTTTGGCTTTCTTTGCCAATATTTTATTGGTTACTCCGGGATATGAGTTTTGTTCCTGGATAATGGCCGGCACACCATGGCGTATGGCTGCATTTAACGCAGGTCCGCTGGCAAATCCACCGGTGCCGATGGCAATATCCGGCTTGAATTTGCGTACGATCTTTCCTGCTTTAAAGTAACTGGCGATCAATTTAAAGGGAAAGCTCAAATTGCGCATATCGAGGCTTCTGTGAAAACCACTGATCCACAATCCTTCTATCGGGTATCCTGCTTTTGGCACCTTTTCCATTTCCATTTTATCCTGCGCCCCAACAAATAATATGTGTGCATCCGGGCGACGGCGTTTGATCTCGTTGGCAATGGCAATGGCCGGGAAAATATGTCCTCCCGTTCCTCCTCCACTGATCAATACATGTAATGCTTCCGACATGCTCAACTAATTACTGCGTGATTGATATTTATGCTTCCGTGCTTTCTGCGTCGATAGGTGCATCTGCTTCTAATGCGCTTTCATCTGCTAATGCTTCCTCACCTTCCGTGGCCTCTATCTCGCGACTCACACTTAAAATGATGCCGATACTTAAACTGGTAAACCACAAACTCGTTCCACCCATACTCACCAGGGGCAGGGTTAAACCGGTAGTGGGTAATAAATGGACTGCTACGCCCATGTTGATGAATGCCTGTATACACAAACTCAGGCCTAACCCTACTGCAAGCAGGGCTCCAAAACTGGTGGGTGCTTTCAGTACGATCCGAATACATCGATATAAGAATGCGAGATACAGGAATATCATAATGAGTCCGCCAACCAATCCATACTCTTCGAGGATGGTCGCGAAAATAAAATCTGCATATGGATAAGGCAGAAAATCTTTTTGTGTTGAATTTCCGGGACCAACGCCCAACACACCACCCTGAGCGATGGCGATCTTTGCCTGATTGGTCTGATACAGATCATCCGCATCACCACCATCCACAAATGCATCCACGCGCGCCTTCCATGTACCAAGTCGGCCTACCTGCGGAAAGGCATAGGCCATCGCGATGATCACACTGATCAACACTAAACCGGCCAGTATCGTAAGGGCGATATATTTGAATTTTACCCTGCCTACGAACATCAATACGATACAGGTAAAAAATAACACGCTTGCAGTAGACAGGTTTTCCGGTAAGATCAATGCACAAATAATGGCAATAGGCAGGATCACCGGAATAAATGCCTCTTTAAAACTATGCACCTTGTCCTGCTTCTTGGATAACACCCGTGCGGTGTACATGATGAGTGCAAAACGTGCAAGGTCAGAGGTTTGGAACGTAAGGTTGATGACCGGAAGTGTGATCCAGCGCGAGGCATCATTCACTTCCGGAGCGAGAAACATCGTATACAATAAAGCCGGAACGCTTAGCCACAGCAAGATCTGCGCGATCCTGCTGTAATATCTGTAGGGTATCAGGTGACTCATATACATGAGCACGATACCAAAAAGTAAAATGACCGAATGTTTGATGAGATAATACTCTGTATTACCACCCGCCGACTTATACGCCAGCGTTTCGGTTGAACTGTATACGGCCAATATGGAAAATACAGACAATAAGAATACCACCAACCAGATATACCGGTCGCCGCGTACCCTGTTAAACACATATTGTATGGATTCTGACATACTGGTGTTGCTTATCGTTTAGGGCATCTTCGAATTAAAGCAGACGCACCTGCTGTTTAAATTGATTTCCACGATCTTCAAAATTTTCGAAAAGATCGAAGGATGCACAGGCCGGCGACAACAATACCACATCGCCATTTTTGCCAAGGCGGTAGGCCATTTGTACACAATCCTGCATGTTGTCTGTATTCACCAAAATGTCTACGATCTTACCGAAAGCTTCGTGAATACGGGTATTGTCTTTACCGAGACATACGATCGCTTTTACTTTTTTCTTCACGAGGTCGGTGATCAGGGAATAATCATTTCCTTTATCAATACCCCCAACTACCCAGATCACCGGATCTGTCTGGCTTTCCAGTGCATACCAGGTGCTGTTGATGTTGGTGGCTTTTGAATCATTGATGAAAGAGATACCGTGTACTTTTGCCACAAATTCCAAGCGGTGTTCGAGTCCGTTGAAATCGGAAAAGCTTTCGCGGATGCTTTCGTTTTTTAATCCCAGTACTTTGCCGACAATACCGGCAGCCATAGTGTTGTACTGGTTGTGTTTTCCTTGTAGCGCTAATTCATTGATGGTCATTGCGAAGTGGTTTTGTTTAAATTGAATATGAATGGAAGAATCAGCCACCCACGCACCTTCCTGCTGTCGGTCATCCAGCGTAAAGGGCAATAGATTGGCTGTGTTTTGTAAAAATGTTGTGTCGCGTTTCGCCAACTCGGAAGTGATCACTTCATCATCGGCGCAATAAATAAAATAATCACCTTCGGTCTGATTCATGGTGATGCGGAATTTGCTATCTACATACCGTTCAAACTGATAATTATAACTATCCAGATGATCAGGGGTGATGTTGAGCAGTACGCTGATCATCGGTTTGAAAGTAACTGCATCATCCAACTGGAAATTACTCACCTCCAACACATAATATGCGTGGTTGGTATGCGCCACCAGTTCGGCGAAACTCTTACCGATATTTCCACCAATAGCCACATCACAGCCCGCCTTGTGCATCATGTGATATGTGAGCGAGGTACAGGTAGATTTACCATTACTTCCGGTAATGGCGATCACTTTTCCTTTGCAATAGCGGAAAGCAAACTCGATCTCGCCGATCACAGCTTTATTCGCTGCGCGGATCGCCTGCATCACAGGATATTTTTCCTGAATACCCGGACTTTTAATGATCTCGTCAGCCGCTAAAATGATATCCATGGAATGCACACCTTCCTCAAAAGGAATATGCCTGCTGCTGAGCTCGTGTTTATACCGATCGCGAATGGTCCCTTTGTCAGACACAAATACATCGAACCCTTGCTGTTGGGCAAGAATTGCAGCACCTGTGCCACTTTCTCCGGAACCTAATATGACGATGCGTTTGGGCATTAACGAACTTTTAATGTCACGATGGAAACAATAGCTAATAAAATGGTCACGATCCAGAATCGGGTCACGATCTTCGTTTCAAACATGCCCTTTTTCTGATAGTGATGGTGCAGCGGACTCATCAAAAAAATGCGACGGCCTTCGCCATATTTCTTACGTGTATATTTGAAATAACTCACCTGGATCATAACGCTCAGATTTTCCACAAGGAAAATGCCGCACAATACAGGGATCAATAATTCTTTTCGAATAACAATAGCGAGAGATGCGATGATACCGCCGATGGTTAAACTACCGGTATCCCCCATGAACACCTGTGCAGGAAATGCATTATACCACAGAAATCCGATACATGCACCGATCAATGCCGCACTGAATACCACCAACTCACCTGATTCAGGGATATACATGATGTTGAGGTAATCACTTAAAATAGAGTTACCTGCCACGTAGGCGAAGATCAGC
>JAYRVB010000167.1:0-11078 GCA_041918775.1 Chitinophagales bacterium | reverse complement strand
ATGGAAAATAATCTTTTTGGCTGTTGCAAGTTGGCAATACATTGTTCGCGCTGAATTAAGTGGCTGCACCTATCAAATAGTAAGCCGTCATCTCATCAAAAATTACCGAAGAAGGGTCGTTTTTTTAGGTAATTTGATACGAATCATATCATAACAATCGATCAGTAGCACTTTCAATAATTTGCTATTGAAGATACATGCGTCGATAATTTCAGGGTGTCTATCGAGTATTTTACAAAAAATTCACATAGATTTAACCTAAAATCACACACGCTGACCATGATCGGTATCAAAAGGCAGCTATGCGCTGCACTCCTCCTCCTTTTCTCCGTAACGGCCGCTCAGGCTGAATTGAAGTGGACAGAAAAGGCAAATTTTGGCGGTGAAGCCCGGCACAGAGGCATCGGTTTTAGTGTAGGCAAACGCGGCTACATGGGCCTCGGGCACTACAATTCGGTGGTCGACATCCTCTTTGAAGATATCTGGGAATACGATCCTTCCACCAATACCTGGGCGCAAAAAGCCAACTTCCCGGGCGGTAAAATGCTGCAATGCGTGGCCTTTACCATCAATAATATCGCTTATGTAGGCACGGGTCGCGACCCCTTCTTTGTCGAGCACGATGAATTTTATGCCTACGATCAAAAAACCAATACCTGGACGGAAATCGCCGAATTTGAAGGCAGCGACCGCCATGGTGCTGTGGCCTTTGCGCTGAATGGCAAAGGATATGTGGCTACGGGCAGTGATGGCATCAACTACAAAAAAGACCTTTGGGAATACGATCCCCTCGCCAACGACTGGGTGCAGAAAGCGAACATGCCCGGAGCCGGAAGGATCGCTGGCGTGGGATTCTCCATCGGCAGCTTCGGTTATGTGGGCACAGGCAATGCCTTTGGCTCAACGAACGATTTTTATGCCTACGACCCAGTCTCAAATACCTGGACCACCAAAGCTGATGTACCTGGTCCAACAAGACAGGAGGCCACCGGTTTCTCCATGCATGGTCGCGGTTATATCGGCACCGGCGATGACTATTCCAGTGGAACGAATTACAGCGACTGGTGGGAGTATGACCCGATCACGGATACCTGGGACACAGTGCCCGAATTTCCCGGCATGGGGCGCAGATACATGGCCTCTTTTGTCATCGACAACGTTGGCTACTGCGGCACCGGAACCAGCGGAACCAACCTGAAAGACCTTTGGGAACTCAAAAAATTCTGATCATGTCCAAACAGCTACTATACTTAGGTATACTTTTTGCATTATGCACCCATAGTGCGGGGGTTTCAGCCCAAAATACCTGGACCACCGTGGCCAGTTTTGCCGGTGGTGAACGCGAACGCGCAGTGGCGTTTGTCATCGGAAACCGCGCCTACGTAGGCACCGGACTCGATACGGCCAATGCCTGCAGAAAGGATTTTTGGGAGTATGATCCCGCCACCAACTCCTGGACGCAAAAAGCCGACCTCCCCGGCTCACAACGTCGCGATGCCATTGCTTTTTCGATCGGAAATCGCGGATATGTGGGCACCGGTTTGAATGGATTTATCGCCTATACCGGAAGCAAAAAGAAGGATTTTTACGAGTATAACCCCGTTACGAATACCTGGACGGCCAAAAAAGATTTTGAAGGCAACGGCGGATTCGGTATTTACTATGCCAGTGCATTCCAAACCGAAACGAAAGGCTATGTGGTGTGCGGTAAACTTGGCTCAAGCTGGTATACCAACGAATGCTGGGAATATGACCCGATCGCCAACGATTGGATCAAAAAAGCCAACTTCCCGGGCGGTGTGCGGTACGGTGTGGCCACATTCAGCTGCAACGGTAAAGGATATGTGGGTTGCGGCGCAGATGAAAATTATTTCCTGAATGACTTCTGGGAATTCGACCCGCAAACGAATGTGTGGACAGAAAAGGCGCCATTTCCCGGTTCTGCGCGATTTAATGCCGTTGGTTTTTCCATCGATGGTCGTGGCTTCATTGGCATGGGCACGGATGGTGGTTACCAAAAGGACATGTATGAATATAATCCACTCACCGACACCTGGATGCAAAAGGCGAGTTTGCCCGGTTCCGAACGTCGCTCCTGTGTGGGTTTTGCCATCGGTGATTATGGGTATATAGGTTCGGGGAAAGGGCCTACCGGTGTGAAGAGAAACTTTTTTAAGTATACGCCTTTCTTTATGGTGGAAGAAACAGAGACAGACCGCCTGGCATCCACCGTGTGCAATAACGGCGGGGCATTGCCACAGATCCAAATTAAAGGATTGAATGGCAAACAGGCCGATATGACCATCTACGCACTCAACGGCGCTGTAGTGGCACATGCTTCTTTGAATGACACCGAACAGATTGCCCTCGCACAATTCGATCTTGCGAAAGGACTTTACGTGTATGAAATTTCCGCAGTGAATGCACAAGGTGAACGCGACTTCACCTCCGGAAAAGTAAGTATCCAATAAACAGCAACAATTACAATGAAAAATACACTACTCCTCTTTCTGTGCATGTTATTCGCCGGCTTCTCTGCTCAGGCACAAATTCTCGAATGGGAACAACGAGCAGATTTTCCGGGTGATGGCAGAAGTGCTGCAATCGGATTTGGTTTCATGGATAAAGGATTTATCGGTACCGGTTACGACGGCGAAGATTATCGCAGAAGTTTTTACATGTACGATCCTGCACTGGATTTCTGGACGCAAACGGAAAGTCTTGGTGGAATTTCCGGTGAAGGGATGGAACGCAATTGCGCAGCTGCATTCACAATCGGAAATAAGGGCTTTGTTGCAACAGGGCAGGGTGGTGACCCATTTTTAAATGATTTATGGGAATACAACAAAACCGCAAACACCTGGACACCGAAAGGCACAGTTGGTGGTATAGACAGGCGATGTGCTGTAGGATTTTCCATCGATAATAAAGGGTATGTTGCACTCGGTCAGGATGCTACCGGTTACAGAAAAGACCTTTGGCAATTTGATACGACCACCGGAGCGTGGACACAAAAAGCAGATTTCATCGGAACACCTCGCAGATTAAGTTGTGGTTTTGTGATCGATGGAAAAGTATATATCGGAACAGGAGATGACGGCGCTTTTACCAACGATTTTTACAAATACGATCCGGTGAGTAATACCTGGACCATTAAAGCAAACTTTGGCGGTTCACCACGCTATGGTGCAACGGCATTTGCATTGAATGGCAAAGGCTATGTGGCTTGCGGCTACGATACCACATTTACCAATCAGACCGATTTTTATACCTACGATCCACTGAGTGATGTATGGACTCAATTAGCAGATTTCCCGGGTGGTCCGCGCACAAACGCAACTGCATTTGTAGTGGATACACTTGCTTTTCTCGGCATGGGTTACGACACCAGTTTCCTGTATGATGTCTGGATGTTCGGAGATACTACAGATCCAAAACCGATCGATACCAGCGATGCCATTTCGCAATGGAATGATCCATTATTGGAATTACAACTATATCCAAATCCGGCCGTCCACTACATATCTGCCTGGTTACCGGATCCCGAACAACAGGATGCGCAGATAAACGTGTACGATATGCGCGGTCGTGATGTTACTGAGTTTTGTCAAACCTCCATTCAATCAGGAAAATTGCAATGTAACGTGACACAATTACCTGTAGGTACTTATCAATTAGTGGTAACAGATACACTGTCGCGATCAGTAGGTACTTTTGTGGTCATACATTAAGGATACATGCGCAAACTGTTTATTGCTATTACATGTGCTATACTCGCTGCCTGCAGTGCAGATGAGTCAGGCGATAACAGCCATAATGCGAAGAATCGCATAGCAACACACCATGTGCATTACACATGTAAAACCATACCTGTAGAAGGTGGATGGGGATATGAAATATATGCAGATGAACAAGTATATGTGCGACAAGAGCATATTCCTGCAATTAGCGGTATTCATCCTTTCGCTTCTGAAGAAGATGCCTGGAAGGTTGGAGATATGGCGATCCAAAAAATTGTGCAGGGTGTAGTACCACCTACCGTTTCGATTGAAGAAATGATCACTATCGGAATTACGCTTCCACCTCAGAATTGATAACTGAATCGCAGTCCCGCAAATTCAGGTTGCCAGATGGGTATCCAGGCATAGCTATGTTTATCATTCAACATGAGCGGCATTAACAGACCCATGCCGGCACCTAATCCATAACCGGCGAGCACATCAGTTGGGAAATGCCGCCCCGCCGCCATGCGCAAATACCCGGTAAGCAGGGGTAGGGCAGTAGCTGTCCCCCAAATGCCGATGCGCAATCCGGTTTTATCATTGGATACCAGATATTTATCGAGTATGCTTGCGGCGAAATAGGTGTTGTATGCAGTAACAAAAGTGTGACTACTCGGCATGCTATACCAGGCATCTGCTTCGAGCCGGTAATCCAGATCATATAATTTTGTGTATGTATACGGTCTCGCTCGGTCGAAAACAGATTTGAGGTGACTCACTAAAATATATCCTTCAACAAGTCCTGCACCGTAAATGATGGCGGTATTACTAAAATCTGTCGTGCTGCTTGTCGCATGCCAGCACGCCCATAAAGGAATGAGCACTGAACCAACGGCCAGCACATCAGAAGCCGGTTTGGCAAGTGCGATCCGATCAGGATCCAATGGATATACGATCCTGTCGATCTTCGGCACAGGGGTTTGTTGCAGGGTCAGCAGATCATACATGCTGTGTTCATGGTCGTCTTCCAGCCATGGAAATGGAATGATCAGACTCACAACAGAACTGCTGAGCAATATGCTCGTTAAAAAAGCATTCGGTGGATCAGATATACTATCCGTATAGGTGCTGTCCACTTGTGCATAGGTAGAAACAGGCGCCATACACACCAGCCAGACAGTTATAGCACATACCGTGTATGTCAATAATCGTCCCAATAGTCGTACATGTCCTGTTTCTTATCGAAAGTGATCTTCACACGTGGGCGACCATACAATCCAAGGTTTTTGATGATCTCGTCGATCTTTTCCTGTTGATCGGCTTCGTCGAGGATCACATCGCTGTAATACACAAACATCGGGTCGAGTTCCAGCTTAGTGGTGTCGAGTGGTTGAATACCGGTGCAATCGAGACTCCAGCCTTTGTCTTTACCCAGTTTGCTTTTGTAGAAATAGATATATCCTGTGGTATCAGCAGTTTCAACAAACAGGCGTTGCAGGAACACGATACTATCCTTTTCGTCGTTCAATTCATATTGGTATAAGATCCCTTCGGCAATGGATTGCTGCGAACCATATACGCTGTCGATCAATTCGGTTTTTTTCATCGCGGTAAGCGACTCAATAAAATCGAAACGTGTTTCCCTGTTTTTCTGAAGATTGACGATCACAGAATCTGGAACCGGAATACCGGTTTGGATCATCGTGAGCGTTGTGCGCATGATCAATTGTTCATCCTTGCAGCGCAAAATGCGATCGAAATATTTTTTGGCACCTGCATCCGCATACAATGGTGTCAATAGAACTGTATAGTAGTCGATCAGGTCATCTACCCAGGTAAAGGCATAATCGTATTCGGAATCGTAGAATTCGATATCCTGCAGATACTTCAGGCTGTTGTAATTATAATTGGAATAGTCGAAGAAGAAGCCGTCATTCCCGCCATCTGATCCGTAGAAGCTGGTGGTAGCTCGCGCTCCGGTAGAAGTGATGTTGCGCAGATTGCTGAAACTACTCGAATTGTAATATCTGCGATTTTTCTTCTCGTCATCCTCCTCATCGGTTAAGTTGCGTTTCAATTCCGCAGTGGCCTGTGTGAGCAGTTTTTTTGCATCATTATTGTATAAGGTGAAGGCTGTTGAGTCTTCCATATAGATCTCACCTAAAAGGGAATAAATGGGTAACTGGTATTCCGGGAAGATCGTAAAATCAAACAAGGATGGAAATAAAGTTCGGGATAGTGCAATACTATCTTCAAAAGCCCAAAACACCTGTTTTACATCATATTCTCCATCGGAGATAGGTGTTTCTATATAGATCAATTCTCTAAAGGCATTTATGGCCTCAGTTGTTTCCTGTCTGGCAAGTGCACGTAATACCGCAAACTGCATTTTGGTGCTATCTCCGGCGTCGATGTACAATTTGCGTAAGGCGGGCACAATGGACGGATGATGCAGATCATTAAACATATTGATCAGCGACTTACGGTCTGAAAGTTTCAGTTTTCCGAATTCGGTGCTCTGAATAAATGCCACCAGTTTGGGTGCATCTGCATCAGTGAGTTCAACAGTACCTGTCGATTTCAAGGCCTGCTTTCTCCGCATGGTATCGGTGCCGTTCAAAGCTTCAAAGAACATGTCTGCTTTGCTCTTAAAAATGCTCTCGCCGTCAATACTGTCGGATGGCATACAGGTGCGATAAAAGGATTCCACAAAAGGGGAATAAGCCTCAATGGTATCTACACAAGTGGATAATATCAAGAGACCGTTGTCTTTCAGAATGAATTTCTTGTAAATGCCTCGACTACAGTTTTGACCGGTGAGCAGGAATTCCAATGACTGTATGGAATCCTTGTCGTCAAATTTTTTGCGTGTGAGTTTAAAAGCTTCTGATGCATAGGTGGAATCGAAACTGTTCCAAAATTTGCTTTCTTCCTCATAAGAGATGAAGTCGTTGTATTTGTGATACTGCACAAAAATATTCTCAGGTGTAACCTCAGACCTGAAGATGATGCTTTTGTTTTTTGATGCGTAACTGTCATCTACCTCATCTTCGTCATCATCCCATCCATAATCATAGTCGTAGCCGTAATTGCTGTATTCAATTTCTTCAATGGTCAGCAAAGTATCAGGCTTCGGGAATATGGTTTCAGCCACAAAGAATACGCTCGTATCCGTGTAGCTGGTAAACGGTAGGGCATATTGCAGGTCGGCAAACTTCAGGGAATTAAAATACCTATCGGGTCTTGCTTCCGTATCAGTGTAAGCAGTAAGCACAAAATAATACGGGCCTTTGATGGCGGTCTTCACATGGCAATATCCTTTGCCGTTGGTCCATACGCTTTCAGCAGTCGGATATTGTTCGATCTGCGAAAATACATAGTCGCCCACCTGGGTATATTTCGGCTTCTTCATTTGCTCGGTATATACCATCGATAAGCGGGTAAGCTCGAAACTATCTTCTTCCATTTGCGTGAAGTCGTTCAGATAATATGCGGTATAGGCATACCTGTCGCTGCCATCTGCTCCTTCTCCGTTGGAGATCACCTCGGCGTTGCCAATAGTTTCACCGATATCGCTTTGTCCTGCTATATGCAGCGCCGGTAGTTGCACGGAAAATAAACCCCAGCTTGGGCCATGTGTCTCCCAATTCGCACCTGTTGCTTTGAAAGAGATCGAATTGAAGAAGTTTTGCATCTCCTTCGATTTAAGCACGAACTCTCCTATTCCGGATCCTTTGAAAATAATGGTCTCCAGCGGGCTGACAATAATGCGGAAACGCTGATAATAGCCGCGCTTGGTTTTACTCACGATATCATATCCCGGCCAGCCATTGTTGGTGCGGATGAGTGTTTGTGTTTGTATATCGCCCGGAATATGTTCATAGAACATTTTTTCCAATCCGGCCAGCACCTCTTCTGGTGTCTTATCTTCCATATGTGCATGATGCGCAATACGGAGTATGGTATAATAAGCACTGTTGGCCATGTCGGGATACAGCGCATAGGTATTGCTTTGATAATCGTTGATCGTATAGAGTTTACCGGGACAAACCACGGTGAACATACTATCGGCAGCATATTGCAAGGATGTGCTTTGATTGTAAATGATGGCATCAATTTTTTCTTTTTCCTTGATGCTCTTGTTATTTACCTTTCCTTTTACCGGACGCACGGTATACCCCATATCGCGCAGCAAATTGATCGCACCCTGATTGCCGGGTAAATGCGCAGCGCCAATACCGGTGAAGATGGTCTGACCATGTTGCATGATGCTGTCCATGCGGCGCACCATATTGATATTTCTATCCACAATGAAGAATTTGTGGTAGCGGCGACTAGGTGTTACCAATACCTCCAATGAATCCAGACGATCGAGGTCGCCATCGCGATATGCTTCATCGATCATTTCGTAAATGCTCTTGCCTTCTTCTTCAAAGGCCGCACTCATGCGTTCCTGTTCAAGATATTCTTCAGCTTCTTCCTCCTCATTTTCTTCCGGCTCTTCATAGGCAGCTTGTAACAACTTCAACACCTCCTGTTCCTTTTCCAATGCAGCGATCTGTTTATTCAGTTTTTTTCCGCATTGAAAAATGAAAAGATCCAGATACGTCTCTTCAGCATAATCACCGCGTGGATCATTGTAGCGGTACAGATATCCATTCACTAACCAGGAGTCTTCTCCGTAAGCCGACATGTACACCATTTCGTCGGGAATGAACACGGAGGTGACATCAGCATAAAAATCATCCTCATCGAAGTATAAATACTTACTACCGTAATAGGATTCTCTGGCGAGTTCGTAATTATCTGATTTATCGGGATTCCCGAAATCGTTTTCTATCCAATGTTCAGGATTGCTTTCCAGCGCGATCACATCTGCACTTTTCAGGGCGATGAAAAAACTGTCGGTCAGGTGAAAAGCGATCTTATCGCTCACGTGCATGGTGCCATACAGGTAACTCGGTTCTTTTAAGCCATTACCGGTGATTTCCCATAAAAGTGATTTCGTTTGTCCAAAGAGGGTAAGTGGCAGGACAAGCGCCACAAAAGAGAAGATTTTGCGCATAGGTTGGTCAGTGAAACATGAGTTTGGAACAAGATTACGTAATAAAACAGATTTTATCTAAGAAATAGTATGTGCAGTGCGTGTTTTACACCTGTATTACACATGATCATGTTTGGGTAAGTGCTTTCTTGTGCCGACCTTTGTACTATGGCGGCTTTGGTTAACTATACCTATTCTAAACTCACTGATTACGACCTGCATTTATTCCGTGAAGGCAAGCATTTCAGGTTATACGAAAAACTGGGTGCGCACGTGGTGGAAGAGGCAGATGCTGCCGGTGTTTACTTTGCCGTTTGGGCGCCAAACGCACGTATGGTGCATGTTGCGGGCACATTCAACCACTGGAATACAGTTGAACTGCCCCTGAAATGTCGCGAAGATGGCTCAGGGATATGGGAAGGACTGGTTTCCGACGTGCTCGCGGGTGACCTTTATAAGTTCATCATCACTGCCGCCAACGGCGAAGTCTTCGAAAAGGCCGACCCCTTTGCAAAACGCAATGAGCCCGCACCCGGAACGGCTTCCATCGTTTGGGATAACGTGTATACCTGGAACGACAAGCTCTGGCAGACCAAACAACGTCCGGTTTCCTTCGATAAACCCATGAGTATCTACGAAGTGCATCTGGGATCCTGGGGGCGACAGACACATGATGAACATGCTTTTCTGACCTACCGTCAGCTTGCCGATACCCTGGTGCCTTACGTGAAAGACATGGGCTTTACGCACGTGGAATTTCTGCCAATCACCGAACACCCCTTCTATGGTTCATGGGGATATCAGACCCTGGCGTATTTCGCACCAACGGGCAGATATGGCACACCACAAGACCTCATGTACCTGATCGATGCTTTCCATGACGCACATATCGGCGTCATCCTCGATTGGGTGCCTTCCCATTTTCCGGAAGATGGACACGGATTGGCCTTTTTTGATGGCACGCATTTGTTTGAACACGAAGACCGCAGAAAAGGATTTCATCCGGATTGGAACTCACTCATTTTTAATTATGGCCGCTTTGAAGTAAAATCTTTTCTCATCAGCTCTGCGATCCATTGGCTGGATATCTATCACTTCGATGGGATACGCGTGGATGCAGTGGCGAGTATGTTGTACCTCGACTATAGTCGGAAAGAAGGGGAGTGGCTGCCCAATATCTACGGCGGTAATGAAAACCTGGAAGCGATACAGTTCCTCAAGGAATTAAATGAATCGATATATAGCGAATTCCCATCCGCGATCACCATTGCAGAAGAATCTACCAGCTGGCCAAAAGTATCTAAACCTACTTACGATGGCGGACTGGGTTTTGGGATGAAATGGATGATGGGATGGATGCACGATACATTGGCTTATTTCCGCGAAGAACCTGTTTATAGAAAATACCATCAGGATAAACTGACCTTCAGTATGTGGTATGCCTTCAGCGAAAATTTTGTGCTCAGTTTATCGCATGATGAAGTGGTGCATGGCAAGGGCAGTCTGATCAATAAAATGCCCGGCGATGACTGGTTGAAATTTGCCAACCTGCGTTTGATGTTTTGTTACATGTTTACGCACTCCTTCCCGAAACTGATATTTATGGGCGGCGAATTCGCACAGTATCGCGAATGGAATCATGATCAAAGCCTCGACTGGCATCTCGTTCAGGAACCCAAACACAAAGGCATGCAAAGCCTGGTGCGCGATCTGAATACTTTGTATACGCAGGAAAAAAGTTTGCACGAACTCGATTTTAAGGAAGCAGGTTTCACCTGGCTCGACCTGAATAATCGCGACGCCTGTGTGCTGGTATGGCAGCGCAGTGGAAAGAAACCCGGAGATCACCTCATCGTAGTCGGTTCTTTCGATCAACAAACCCATATCGATTTCGATATTCCGGTGATGCAACGCAACCACTACGTAGAGATCTTCAACAGCGATGCCGAAAAATACTACGGCAGCGGACTCTTAAATCCTGGACTCCTTAAACCATATGCAGTATCAGAAAGGAAAGAGGAAGGAGGAGAAAAAGCATATCGACTGAAAGTTACATTGCCACCACTCAGCCTCATTATCCTCAAACCGGTAGCCAAGCTTCGAAGAAGTAAAGGCAATGGGTGAGTGGGTCAGTGGGTGAGTGATAAGGCTTAGGCCGGAAAAATACATCTCCTTACAAATAGCATAACTCCGTGCCCTCTGTGCCTTCTCCGTGTCCTTTGTGACCTTGTGTTTATGTCACTTTACGATTGAAATACAAAGGAACACAGGCCTGCGGCCGCTGATTTGGCAGATTAACGCTGATGCATTAT
>JAYRVB010000166.1:0-12230 GCA_041918775.1 Chitinophagales bacterium | reverse complement strand
GATCATTGGCGGCGAACATACCTGGCCTGGTACGGCCATTACCTTTTTAGGTATTACTAATCTGGATGTAAATGCCTGTAAAGAGATCTGGCGCTTTTTGAGTCAGTATCGACTGGATGAGTTGACAAATATTTCTTCAGAAGCACCTCCAAGCACCTATCATCTTTATCCCAATCCGGCGCATACACAATTGATGCTTAGCTTAATTGAGGATGAAGCGGTGATTTCTATTTATGATCTTTCCGGCAAACTGATGTACACGCGCACACATCAGCCAGGGGTGGTTAACATTGATATTGTTGACTGGCCGGTTGGTTTATATAACATTGTAATATTCAGCAGTACTGCAATGCATACACTTAGGTGTATGAAAAAATAGGTGGCATTTCCACCAATTAGAAACTTGTGCAATTCATGTATGTAGTTTATGCGTCAGGGTGTCGCATGTCTATGTGCGCAACTTGAATATGCTCTTTTGGGGAGTTAATCATAAATTCAGGGACACGGAGTGCACAGAGGAGACACAGAGGGCACAAAGAAAATGCATAAAAGGAATGTGTTTTTGATGCGATGCCTATTATTTCGCATTGCGCACACATACCATATTGTAGCTATCCACTTTTTGCACATTGTACCAGGTACCGTTGTAGGTGTATAAGGAAACAGCCTGCGTGCCTGCAGCTTCGGTAGATGTCCAGAGGGTATAGCTTTCTGACCAGTTGAATTTTTCAATATTGAGATAGATCAGCGCAGCCTCATTTTTTGCGGGCAGGTACCAGTCATCAAATCCACCTGCTACGATGGTATCGCACAATTTTGCTGCGTAATTTTTATTGTCGTAGCCGCTGTTATTCCCAACAGCCGCAACGATCGCTTTTGTGTTGAGGGCTCCATTGGATTCGCTTTTTGCGGCCAAACCAATTTCATCATATCCACCCCAGGTGATCTTTTCATTTTTAGTCAGGTCGAGCACCTGCAATTCCATTTGATCACCGGAGATAGGCACTATGGTTTGGGCGTTGACAGCTATGTGCATCATGATAGCTGTCAGGAGTAGGGTTATGGGTTTCATGTTCAATGTTTGCATAAATATAGCGGTTTTATTGCGCCGCCCAAAACAAGACTCGCAGCCGTGCAACCAGGTTTTGTGCATTACCGCATCGTTATTTTCGCCTCGGTGGTTAATATGGGCAATTCAAAAATACAGAAACCGCAGAGCCCCGATAGCTATCGGGACGCAAAGTTAAGCGCAAAGTTTCGCAGAGTTTAATTAATTGCATTTGCGGCTTTGCGTGAAAATATACGCACTACACTATCCAAATATTTGCATAAAAATAGGATGCCCTTGATGGACATCCCTGTATGATTTAAATAAGTATGCCTGTCACTCGCGCAAGTCGATCACTTCCACACCCGGATATTTCGCTTTATCAAATTTAAAGAAGCTGTCAGCCAACTCCACATTCGATTTGAAATTGCTGATGGAATAGGTATAATGAATGGCATTCTTGTCGTATACCACTCCTTTCTTCACTGTATTATCTGCAGGGTCGATATACATTTTGATCTTGCTGAAGCTCAAACTTTTATTTTTTGGTGTGAGCTCGATGATCTGCAAGGTTTTACCACTTTCGGTCACCTTTTCGCCCATATACACGAGATAATCTTTTTCAGCGATCTTAAAAATGTCGTTTGGCGACATGATGCCCTGGCCTTGTTCAAAATCACTGATCTGCACCTCGTTCACATCTTTGAGGTAGGTCCACAAGGTTTTGCCATCGCTCATGATCATCTGGTTACCCATTTCGGCTTTAAACATATTGCCCTTGCCATATACTTTACCGGTTTTGGTCTCCTTGGATTTGGATTCCAGATTTTCGATGGTGAGCGTTACATCCATTTGCATGGTTTTGTAAGCGCTGTATTTCTGGCTAACGCTCTTAAGCAGTTTTACTGCATTCTGGTCAGAGGTTTGCGCGAAAGTAGCTTGTGCAGAGAAGAGTACAGTTAAGAGGATGAGGCTGATTCTGTTCATGATTTGGTAGATTGAAATCTGTTGCAAAGTTAACGTGAATTGCTGATTGTCAATCCAAGTCCTGCAAATACTGTTCCAAATGTCCCAAATCGTTGTACAACACCTCTCTTGGCTTGCTTCCCTGGCTTGGCCCGACGATGCCGGCAGCAGCCAGTTGGTCCATGAGACGACCTGCGCGGTTATAGCCCAGCTTGAGTCTCCTTTGTATGAGGGATGTGCTACCCTGCTGGTGTTGCACGATTATGCGGGCTGCATCGGCAAACAGCGGATCGCGCTCGCCGTCGAGGATGTCTGATTTTTCCTTCTGGGCCTGTTCGTCGACAAACTCCGGTAGCAGGAAGGCCTCCGGATAGCCCTGTTGGTCGGCGATGAAATCTACCACTTTGTCTACCTCAGGGGTATCCACAAAAGGACATTGTAACCTGATCATATCGCTGCCAATGGCGAGCAACATATCCCCTCTGCCCACCAACTGTTCGGCGCCGCTATTGTCGAGGATGGTGCGGCTATCCACCTTACTGGCCACTTTAAAGGCAACGCGGGCAGGGAAGTTGGCCTTGATGGTACCGGTGATGATATTCACCGATGGGCGCTGGGTGGCGATTACGCAATGGATACCCACTGCACGAGCTAACTGAGCGATACGGGCGATCGGCATTTCCACTTCTTTACCGGCGGTCATGATCAGATCGGCAAATTCATCGATCACCAATACGATATAGGGCAGGAACTGATGCCCTTCCTTCGGATTGAGCTTGCGTTTTACAAACTTGGCATTGTATTCTTTGATATTTCTGACCTGCGCATTTTTGAGGAGTTCGTAACGGGTATCCATTTCGATACACATGGCATTCAATGTATTTACCACTTTGCGTGTATCGGTGATGATGGCATCCTCTTCGCCCGGGAGTTTGGCAAGAAAATGTTTTTCGATGGCGCTGAACAAACTCAGCTCGACTTTTTTCGGATCCACCATCACAAATTTCAGTTGTGAAGGGTGTTTCTTATACAACAGACTGATCAGGATCGCGTTGATACCCACGGATTTTCCCTGGCCGGTTGCACCCGCCATCAACAAATGCGGCATGCGTGTAAGATCGGCGATATAGTTTTCGCTTGAGATCGTTTTGCCCAGACACACCGGCAGATCCATTTTGGCATGCTGAAATTTATCGCTCGCGATCTGACTACGCATGGAAACTGTTTCCTTATTCACGTTAGGCACTTCAATACCAATGGTACCTTTGCCCGGTATAGGTGCGATAATACGAATACCCAAAGCTGCCAGACTCAGTGCGATATCATCTTCCAGATTTTTGATCTTGCTGATGCGCACTCCGGCTGCAGGAATGATCTCATACAGCGTAACTGTAGGCCCAATGGTCGCTTTGATCTTGGATATCTGAATATTGTAATTATTCAGTGTGGCAATGATCTGATCTTTATTGCGCTCGAGTTCTTCGGTATTGATACTTACCGCATCGCTGCTATGATCTTCAAGTAATTCGAGTTCCGGATATTTATAATTGGGCAGATCGAGGACAGGGTCGAAATGATAATTGATATTTTCCGCCGCGATCTTTTCTTCTATTGGTTCTTCAATATCGAGGGAGATACCTCCACTTGGCGCTTCCACTTCTTCCTCCACTTCCTCTAATACCGGTTGCTCTATTTCCAATGGTGTTTCTACCGGTGGCGGGATCACGGGGTCTACTTTCTTCAACTCCATCAACACCTCCTCCGGCTCTGCCTGCAGCGGTGTTATTTCCAGATCTTCTTTGCTGGTATAAACCGGAGGTACGGCGATGATCTCTTTTTCCTCGTCAGGCATGTCTGTGTCGACAGGCATATCATCTTCCGTAAATGGATCAATAGCCGGTGCTGCTTTTTTGCGTTCGAAGATATTCAGCATTCTGCCCAGGTCGATCTTTGTGAAGATGATGAGGTAGATGACCATGGCTGCTGTAAGCGAGCCTATCGCTCCGATCTTTCCGAGGTAGCTCTCCAGGTGAAAGGCTGTGCCTTTTCCGAAAGCACCTCCCCATGGGAATTCGGCATTGTAGAGTAAAAAGCCCAGCATGGTACTGATCCATGCCATCACTACCATACCCTGACCGATCAGTTTCCAGTTATTGAAAATGCGTTTGCTGAAAAAGAAATTTGCGCCGAGACTAAAAAACCACAGCACAAAAAAGAAACTGGCAATTCCGAACCAGCGATAAAAAAACTGATGGCTCAATACAGCGCCCAGCGTACCTAAGTGATTTTGAACGGTGATGCTGCTATTAAAAAGTTGCCCCCAGGGATTTTCCCATATCAGGCTTTGATCAGCCTTCCAGGTGAGCAGGTAGCTGGCAAAGGCAATACCGAGAAAGAAACTCCCCAGCAGGAGAAATACACCAATGATCTTGACCAAACGTTCGTCCTTATACCACGGGGTGCCTGATACCTTCGATTTTTTTGCTTTTTGCTTTTTTTCTTTACCTGCCATACTGGGTGCACTAAGATTATATACCTATCCAAGATAAAGGTAAGGCGGAGAGGTGGTGAGTAAAACGCGTTTATACACGCTAATCGTCTGTCAATGACCTAGATAGTGGATAGTGCGCCAGGGTAAGGTGCGCGGGTTGCTGCGGATAAAAGTCACCCGGTATATTGCCGCCAACATCGTATTTTTGAAAAAAATAGTCTGATGGCACATAAACCTGTAGAATATACCGAATACCTCCAGCTGGACAAGATCTTACATGCACAGGAACTCGAGAGCGACAAGGCCAATGCCCATGCGCATGATGAAATGTTGTTCATTATCATCCATCAGGCCTATGAGCTTTGGTTCAAACAGGTGCATTTTGAAGTTGACAGTGCCCTTCAGGTGATGGGCAAGCCCGAAGTGAACGATAATTCTGCAGAGTTACAAACAGTAGTGCATCGAATGGGCCGTGTAGTTACAATATTAAAGGTATTGGTGCATCAGATCGATATTTTAGAGACGATGACGCCTCTGGATTTTCATGAATTCCGCGATTTCCTACGTCCTGCTTCCGGCTTTCAAAGCTGGCAGTTTAAAATGCTTGAAGCCAAATTAGGATTGAAGTTTGATCATCGATATGGGAAAGAATATTATACTGCGATGTTGAAACCTCAGTATGTTGACATGGTAAAAGAAACGGAAAGTCAAAAATCCCTGTTAGAGATGCTTGACGAGTGGTTACAGCGCATGCCCTTCTTCGACGACAAGAAGTTATGGGATAATTATCAGCCCATCCAACCTGAAGGCCCGCATCATCCATTTTGGAATGATTATCTGCATACGTACACTGCTTCGCTGGTAGAGGGAGAAAAACAAAATGTAGACGTATTCAGCGCGATATTTTTACACGAAGGAAAAAGTGAACATACCAGTTTAAGTTGCAAAGCCATGCGCAATGCATTATTCATTTCGCTTTATCGTGGGTATCCATTGTTACAATTGCCATTCCAGTTTATGCAGCACCTGTTGGATATTGACGAGCAGATGGCCACCTGGCGATTCCGTCATATCAATATGGTGCACAGGATGATCGGCAGCAGAGTAGGTACAGGTGGCAGTTCCGGAAAGGAATATTTACAGGGTGCGTTGCATAAACACTATATCTTCAAAGACTTTGCATTGCTCAGTAGTTTTCTGATACAACGCAATCATCTGCCGCAACTTAGTCAGGAGTTGCGTTTAAAATTAGGGTTTGTATAAGCGTCTTTTGTTGCAGACCAGCACACCATAATTACATGCATGGATAGCAGCTTGCCACTTTAACAGGTGGTAGTTGACGAGCGAAACCGGCTTGGTTGCTCTATCTGATCAATGTAACATTGCCACTGTAAATAGTGGTGATGCCATTTTCAAAAGTCAACTCCATAATGTAAGCATACACGCCATTGTTTACTTCCTGACCATTGAATGATCCATCCCAACCTTCCGACTCATTGGAAGCCGGAATATCTTCTTTCATGAAGATCAATTCTCCCCAACGATCGTAAATGCGCATGCTACTTACTGAAGCGAGGTTGTAACCATAGGCGAAGAAGAAATCGTTACTATTATCGCCGTTTG
Organism: Chitinophagales bacterium; assembly: GCA_041918775.1. Classification (GTDB taxonomy): domain Bacteria; phylum Bacteroidota; class Bacteroidia; order Chitinophagales; family BACL12; genus UBA7236. The sequence goes on along the minus strand of JAYRVB010000166.1, from coordinate 6,102 downwards.
GTGTGAATGTATTTGGTATAAAAGTAGCGTTACCCGGATTTGGTAATACTTCAACATATACGTCATCTGCAGCGATACATCCATTCGGATTTACAGAAGTAACGGTATACAAAGTTGATTCCAAAGGGTATGCATTTGTGCTGGCACACCAGGTACAGATCACCTGAGTAGGAGGTGTCCATGTATAATCGCCGCCGGCTGCACTATAGAGTATGGCAGGCTCTCCTGCGAAAATGGTGGTATCGCCCCAGGCAGTGACTGTATTTTGATCAACTGAAATGACCACGGTAGCTGCGCTGTAACATCCGTTGGCATCTGTATATTCATACAGGATCGAATATGGTCCGCCAACACCCGCTGAAACAGGATCGAAATTTGTGCCTGATACGCCGGTACCTGTGTATGTTCCACCTGTGGGATAGGCATTCAAGGCAAAAGCCGGATCTTCCAGACACACTACATCATCAATTGTAAAGTTGATGACCGGGTTTGGATTTACGGTAAGGTTGGTGGTGATCACCGAATCGCAACCAGCTGTGGTGGTATATGCCGTGGTGTAAGTACCTGAAGTAGATACTACGATGCCATCGGGTAAGGTGTAGGTAAATCCTTCACAAATTTCGGGGTTGAATACCGGAAAATAGGTAGGATCTACGTTAACGGTTGTTGTAATTATTGAATCGCATCCGAGCCATGTGAGCAAATTGGAAACATACACACCGCTGACACCAACTACGGCGCCATCGGGTAAAGTATAGGTTTCGCCATCACAAATATTTGTGCTTGCGGTGAGGTCGTAAGTTGGTGCGACATATAAATGCGTGGTGAGGACGGAATCGCAACCAGCTGCGGTAATGAGATTAGAGATGTAGACACCTGTTGCGGAAACGACAGTACCGTCAGGCAGTGTATAGGTTTCACCATCGCAAATAGATTCATAAAAATCGTGTTCGTATACCGCATTTACAGTAACTATTGTGGTGATCGTTGAATCGCAACCAAATGCAGTAGGAAAATTCTGCACATATACACCACCTGCAGTTACATCAGTGCCATCGGGCAAAGTATATACATCACCTGAGCAAATTGAAACAGGTATGGTAACATAAGTGGAAGGATTTACTTCGAGGTTGGTGGTGATGATGGAATCGCAACCTGCGGCGGTAATAAAGTTGTGTATATATGTTCCAGCCGTAGTAGTGGTGGTACCGTCAGGCAGTGTGTAGTAGGTGCCTTCACAAATGGCTTCATCGTAGGTCAATGCATAATCCGGATGTATACTGATGGTATAGCTATCGCCATCATTGCCACAATAGATACTGGTAACGGTATTGGTAACTGTATAGGTTCCGGGTGCAGAGGCTGAGAGATCGATGACTCCGGTTGCCGGATTAATGACCAGTCCGGGCGGCGTGAATGTAAATGTGCCTGCTTCACCGCCTAAAATAAATACAGGTGCCGGGTCGACATCATTGGTACAAAAAGAAGTAGCGCCGTATAGGAAATTCGCTTTCGGGTTATCGCCCACGATCATCACAAAGATGGATGGCTCGCAGTCGATGACTGCGCCGTTGGTAATGGTATAGGTTCCGGGTAGTGTTGCATTGAGGTCCACTTCGCCGGTTTCAGGATCAATGACCATACCTGCGGGTGAAGCGGTAAAAGTACCGGTATCGGCACCGGGGTCGAAGGTTGGGAATGGGTTTGGTTCACCCTGACAATAAATAGAATCCGGATATTCAAATGCACCTGCCAGCACACCTACATAGTTATAGAGGTAGCTGAACATATTTTGTCGCAGGTTGCGCGCATTCGTAAAAGGTGAATGCCAACCGGTGGTGGTCATACCTCCAAAGATCACCAGACCAGCTCCCCATTTTTTTTCACAGGCGATATTGGTCACGTGCAAACCATCATCGATCAACATGGTAAGGCAGGTTCCGGTAACATCAGCGTGACAGAAGTAGTTGCCTGTCCAGGAAGTGCCTACCGGCGTATAAGGCCCCAGGAAAATCGGGTGAGATGGGTCGGTAGCTACAACTGCACCGTCGTAATATGGCGGTGCGTAATCGAGGGTAGTACCTCCGAAGCCAAAGTCGATATCGCCACCCTCATTGGGTCCGGCATTGAGGAGGAGGCAGCCGCCATTGTATACCCATGATTCGATGAGGGGCATATTCACAAGGAGGAAATCTTTGAGGTCGATGGCGTGGTTATCGCCGCCTTCCAGGAACACGAATTTGGAATCAGGGCCGAAGGCATCCAGCGGATCGACGCTTGTAAAGTAACCGGAGTTCCAGCCACCCACGCCAAACACGTTGTCCATTTCGGTAATATTCGTATTGAGCACCGGCGCCCAGGTCCAGGGTTCGGGAGGTGTACGGCGTATGTACCAAGCCTCTGTAGCCTGTGCGTTCATCTGATAAGCAGATAGAACGAGCAGGAAGGTGGTTAGTCCTTTCGTGAGTGTGTGCATGTTGGTTCACGCTCTAAGCGGTTAGAAGCGCTTAAACGTGAATCCGAAGCTACAAGTTATAATCCTAGTTTGCAACAAAAACAACTGAAATTTTCGCTAAAACAGCCTCATTATCAGGCCTTAAGCGCTTAATTAGGGCAAATGCCGCCTTGTTTGCGCTTAAGGAAAAGGTATAAAAACTGCGCATGGGTATGCCACAGTTTTTATACCTGAAAACCCGCCTTATTGTATCACCAGGTTTTCTGAAACCATTCCGGCCGGTGTTTGCAATTGCACGACATACACGCCCTTTGCCAGATCTGTCAGATCTAAAGGAATTTGGAATGTGTTTTCCGATATTTCCATGGCTGATTGAAATACCAAATTACCGGTGATATTATATACGCTTGTTGTATATCTGCCGGGATTACCCTCCATGACCTCAATATTGGCGATGCCCATGGTTGGATTTGGATACACCTTTACGTTGGATACAGGGTCGATAACCATTTCCTCTTTCACGCCTGGTAAAGAACAGTCGTCTATTCTGGCTTGAAAGGTACTATTTGCCGTAGACACAAAACCGGGTGTCAGGAGAATATAGTTTTCGGCTTCATATAATACTTGGTTAGTAGCAAGCCCTGCAATAGAAGCTGAACTGGTAATATAATCTCCTGCAATATATCCTTTGTATCCGGTATGCGATGCACTCAGGCTATAGGCGCTTGTGCAACCGATGGTAAAGAAGTGATTATACGTTTTACCATCATGTACTACACTTAATCGATAAGTGCCATTGGGATCGCCCGTCATGATTTCGGTTGCTGAAAAACTGTATCCGTAATAGTGGTCTTCGGTTGCAATTAGACTCCACGATTCCTGCACAACGTTAGATGAGTTGTATATCGTGATACTCAAAGCATCACCATCCAGAAAATCTCTGAGGTACACACCTATATACACCGTTGCACCGGACAGAAAATGATTTCGCTCATAGATATTTTCTACTGTTCCGGCTTCGTAGCTGCCGCAGGTGTAATAGTCAGGATAATCGTAATGCGTCATCACCCTCAACACCTGTGGTTCAAAATATGGACGCTGTGATGACCACCATGATCCATCTACATCCGTATTGCACCCTGAGGGATCGAACCATGGTTCGAAATATGGGCATTCGAGACACTCTCTTACTTCGAAATGGAGATGCGGGTCGCTTGAATTTCCGGAACTGCCTACCTTACCCAGAAATTGGCCTGCTACTACCTCATCTCCAGGTTCCAGGTCTGCTACGGAGCCATTTTTCATATGTCCATACAAAGTAACTGAACCATCTTCATGCAAGAGGGCAACGAAATTACCATAATGACCATAGCCCGGAAAATCGCCCATGATATGTCCGGCATCACCGCAATTCAGGTCGAAATTACCGTCGTCGAGAAACAACACTTCGCCATCGGCCGCAGCAATCACATCTACATATCCATTAGCAAGCATATTCCATCGAAACGGATACGGCACAATATCCACCCCGTTATGGTTGTCGTAATTCCGGCTTAACTCTCCGGTATTGCACATCCAGTCGAGTCTCACACCATCATCATCGTTTTCCAGATCAGCATAATTCCATATCTGAAAGTAATCATACACGCCTGGTTCTGCCACATAATTCGCTGCCATACGCAAAGGCCATTGCAAATCACCTAAGCCCGATTTATGCGTGCCCGGTTCTTCGGCATTGTCCGTTGCAGTTACATGCTGCAATTTACCAGCGATCAACAGGTCGTTATAGCTTTTCTGCAATAAGGGAAGCATGCCCTGTTGGTAATCTTCTTCTGTAACGCAGGTAAGGCTGGTAACAGGTACATCTTGCTGAGCAAGCGCCTGATTGATTGTACACATACATATCATACATGCACAAAAACACCATATATTTTTCATATATATCAGGTTTTATGGGTGCATTATTTTTGTTCCAACAATGCTATTCTTGACTTAAGCTCAGCATTCTCTTTATCCAAAGCGATCATGTATAGTGTGAGTTCCTCTATCTTTTCCATTAATATGGCTTGCATTTGACCAACTTCTAATCCTTCTGATTCGATCACTGCTGCAGAAGGCACTGCAGGCAAATGACCATTTGTCTGGATGAATGCTTCCACTTCACCTAAAGAAAGTAATGGATAATCGCCTTGAAATACATAATCAGGCCATGGACTTAATTGCACTTTTAATTCTTCACACATGATCTTTCCATCAACAGAAACTTTATAACCCGTTGCAGGGCTTGCAGCGCCTATTTGTACATCACCACTTACATACAATCCATTTGCCGCAGGCACTGAAAGTGATCCTACAGACACCCCTCCATTGCTATGCACCATCAGTTTGGTAGACCCAAATGTTTGCACACGGAAAGCATCTTCACCGGCAGGGGCATTTACATGCAAAGTGAGATTTGGTGCCTCCGTACCGATACCAACGCGGCCACCTGCATTTGGCACCACCATAGCATAATTGTTTGTGGCACCGGTTGATTTCACATACAAGCCAATATTGGTAGTACCTGACCCTGTGGATTTAGCAACAAGTCCGTAATCCATTGCAGCCGTTCCGGTATTATTCGCATATATTGCGGCGCTATTTTCTGCACTACCTGCATATCCCCAAACGCCCACGTGCGACACCGGGGCTTCACCAAACAACAGACCTGATGTGTTATACCCGAGATTTGCATAAGCATATGTAGTGGCTGTTTCACCAATGACAGTTTGATCAACTGCTTTGAGGGCAATATCTTCTGTCGAGAATGGGTTTTCCTGATTATAGAAAGCTGCAGTTGTTGAGGTTAAAATACCGTTATTCCAACCCACACTTATTTTATCGCCATCATCATAAATTGCGCCGTTCACTAATGCAGTTCCATCCCATCTTGGTACAAGACTAGTGGTAGTTACATTCACCTGTGGATCAGTTTCGGCACCGCCGCCTACTGTTGTTGGGATCCATGCTGAGCCATTCCATTGCATCACCTGACCGCTGGTTGCCCCCATATTGCTTAGGTCTGCTGCTGCGATAGTACCATTACCGATATCTGAAGAGGATACTGAACCATCAGCAATCTCAGCACCTGAAACCACGTCTGCACCTAATTGCAGATTGCTGAAAATACCGGATACATCACCACTAAACAATGTGGATGTGATCACATCATCGCCCGAATTTGTATCACCGGTATTCGAGATCACTGTTCCCGCAATTGAAATACCTGTGCCAGCCGTATAGGTAGCTCCGGCACCACCTGCGGTAGATTGGGTTGATCCATCCATAAATTTTATGGAATTTACATATACTTCATTCCAATGTCTGGTACCTGAACCCAGATCAAGTGTATTGTCGGCGTTTGGCAATAAAGCGGAATTGATGTTTGTAGTTGCCGCCAGGTTTGACAAACTTGTGTTTGCGCCCTTTGAAACTACGCTTGTCCAGCTGCTGCCATTCCAATAATAAAAGCCGGGAGAACTATTTGTTTGATAAATGAGTAATCCGGTAGCCGGAGCTGCAATGGCATCACGCTGGGCTTTTGTCATTCTGGGTGCAAGAAAGCCTTGCGAGGTGGATTGCATTTCCAATTGTGCACTTGCCACCGG
>JAYRVB010000165.1:0-6938 GCA_041918775.1 Chitinophagales bacterium | reverse complement strand
GATATTTCAAATCACTACACCGCCGTACCGCAATCACTGCACAGGCGCACCGGGATTGCCGCCGCCGCCGAATTCCTGTTTCAGCTGGTCATCGAGCCAGTCGGCCCAGAGACCCATGTCGTTTACGCAGGTAACGGTTTCGTTGTAATCCATGCCGGCGATGTCGCGTTCGTAGGTGGCGTAGATCCAGTCGTTGGTTGGATCTGCATTTGGCATGGCTGTCAGTTTAACGCCGAGTGATTGATCTGAAATTTCCAGACAACGGCGATAAAAACGTTCCTTGTTTTCTGCAGGTACTTTAGCGATGCCACTGAAGATGCGGAGATAGTGGCGTGTGGTTCCATCATTTTGCGGATGGGAGCTTACGAAGATCTCCAGTTTTGCAGAGCCTTTGTACACATAATAGGCTTTGTTCTGCTCATTCCAACAAGTAGCGGGATCTACACCTACTGATTGGATAAATGATTTTACGTGATCGAGGATCTGTTGTGGGGTTGACATATAAAAGAGTGTTTTTGTTGAAGGGCTAAAGTATGAAATTTTCTCAGGAACAGGGGTTAAGTTTTATGCATTTTTTGAAAAAAATAAAGCACAGAACTGAGCTGAGGAAGTCCTCAGGTTCAGTTTTGTGCTTTGAGTGAGCGCGCGGTTGTGATCAGTTGGCAGCCTGCTCAGATTTGGTTTCGTGTGGTGTTTTCCAACCGCAGCGATCGTAGTAAAATTCTTTGAATTTCTCCCTTTCTTCCGGGGTCATATTGGCCATTTTGGCGGCCATTTTTGCACGAAAGTGTCCTCCGCTTTCTCCGGCCCAGTGCCTGCGATGTCCCCAGCTTCTTGGACCCCAGGTCATGACACCGGTAAGCATTTTACCCAAAACAATGAGCCCGATGGCCTGCACAAAGGTGACGGTGTTTCCACCAAAGAGCTCAGGGATGAGCCAGTTCCATAAATACATGGTAACGAAGCCCATGAGGGTTACCATAGCGGCGGCGATGAACAGAAATCCGATGCCGTATTTGATATATTTTCTTTTTGACATAATAAGCAGTTTAATCGTTTACAATAATGGTATCATATACACCCTGCAGTTTTTCGCGCAGGTGCAGTACGGCGTAACGTTTTCTACTGAGCAGCGTGTTGAGTGGCGCACCCGTGATCTCGGCGATCTCGTTGAAGCTTTTGTTTTCCAGCTCGTGCAGGATAAATACTTCCCGCTGTTCGGCGGGCAATTCATTCAAGGCCTCATACATGGTTTCCCAGACCAACTGGCGCTCATACACCCTGTCGGGATTTTCTTCATCGCTGGAAGCAATGGTAGATAATCCGTTAAAATACCCGTCTTCGTCTGCATCATCGTATGCAGCCATCACGTCAACAGATTCGGTTTTACGCTTGCGATACCAGTCGATGATCCGGTTACGGGTTACGCGATATAACCAGGAAGCCATGTTCTCAATGGTTTCGACCATGGTGTGGTTAGAGGCAAGCTGGTAGAACACATCCTGCAGGATATCACGTGCATCCTCTTCATTCGCTACCCGGGTGCGAATAAACTGGAGCAGTTTCTTACGTTCACGCTTAACCGCCTCTTCTATAATGACCTGTTGCTGTTGCGACATGTATTGGCTCAAATGTATACGCTCGTCCATACTTTCACAAATGACGAGCTGGGCGGCTGATTATTGTAAAGATGCACAAAACCCGTACCAAATGAAAATGGTACGGGTTTTGTGAATATCGTAATTGCTTGATAATGAATTACTTATGTTTTTGCAACCAGGCGCCTACTTCAGCCCAGTAGTCGGCCGATGCCGGATCTGAGGACCAGAGGGCTTTAGAACCGTGTGTGCCTTTGGTTTCGGGATAGTATTGATACAGCACATCGTCGCCGAGGTGTTTCAGGCCTTTGGCGATGGGTGCACCTTCTTTTTCGGTAGAGGTGATGAAGATGGGTTTGCCCTGATATTTGGCGAAGATGTCGGCTGCAGAATCGCCGCTATCGAATTTCAGGATCGGGCTGAACCCTACGGCAGCGCGCACTTTGTCGCTTTCCATGGCCACCTGCATCACGAGGGTGGCGGAGTAGCTGCTTCCCCAAAGGATCACCGGATTGCCGGTAAGGGCCGCGGCATAATCTACAGCAGCGCGGATATCGGGCAGGCTGGTTTGATAACCGGTTTCAAGGCCCTTAGCCTTTGCGTTGGTGGCGGTAGCGTTGGTATGTGTGCCCATGGCATCTCCTGAGCGCTGGTCGATGGCCAGACAGGTGAAGCCCATAGCGACGAGTTTTGGCGCTATTTCGGCATATTCGTAGTTGTTGAATCGTGCCTGGTGACATAAGACGATGACCGGTGCACCGGAATCAGCCTGGTAGCGCACGCCGCGCACTTCGAGGCCGTCGGCGGCAGTAAAGGTAACCGTGTCTTGCACCATCCCGGCCACATTGGCCGTTTCGAAGGAAGGAACCGGTACATCTTCGTTTACCTGTCCCTTTTTTCCTTTACATCCGGCAAACACCAAAGCGAGAGCCGATGCCAACAGGACAGAGGTCGTTTTGTTGATCATGCTTGTGATTTGCTGCAAAAATAAGACTGACGATAACAGTATGCGCATACCTTTACACATTGCCTCGTAAAAGATTTTCTAATTTTGGCACACCAAAGGCCCTTTCCGGGGCGTTATGTTGCATTCATGAAGTTTCTGCGAATAGGATGGTTGTTGTTGGTTTCCATAGTGGTAGCTGCCGGAGTGTCGGGTTGTAGGAAGGAAGTATTCAACACCGATCCGAATGCGGTGCTGCGCTTCAGCACAGATACCCTGCACTTTGATACCGTGTTTTCTACGGTGGGGTCTATCACACTTCCGCTCAAGTTGTTTAATGATTATACTACCACACTCGAAGTATCTTCCATTACCATGAGTGGTGGGGAGATATCCAATTTCAGGTTTAATGTAGATGGTGAACCGGGGGAGGTGTTTACGGATATCATCATTCCACCAAATGATAGTTTGTATCTCTTTGTGGAGGTGACGGTAGATCCTAATGCGGAAGCCCTGCCTTATGTGATCGAAGACAGCCTGATCTTTTTTACTAATGGCAATGAACAACAGGTGAAATTGATCGCCTGGGGACAAAATGCGCATTTTCACTACGGAGAAACCTTGTGCGATACCGTATGGAATGATGACCTGCCGCATGTGATCATTGGATCTGTATTAGTGGATAGTTTATGTCAGCTCACTATTACCGAAGGCACAGATATTTACATGCATGGCGGAAGTTATTTCTTTGTGCTTGGATCATTAAAAGTGTATGGCACCAAAGATGCGCCGGTGACATTTCAGGGCGATCGACTGGAAGATTTTTATAAGGATCTGCCCGGTCAATGGCAGGGGATTTATTATTTGCGGGGCAGCACCAACAATGTGTTGGAATATGCCATCGTAAAGAATGCCATAGAAGGGCTTACCCTTGGATTCAGTACGAATCCGGACATTGCTTCCTTTTTCGACAATGCACCGAATATTGACATACGCAATACGATGATATTCGATGTGCAGAATAATGGCATTACGGCATTGAACAGTGTGATCAAAGCGACCAATACACTGATCTATCATGTAGGTGGAAATAATGCGGCTTTATCCCTTGGAGGGGATTATCAATTCAGGCATTGCACCCTTGCCGGTTATGGCAGCACTTATCTGACGCATCAGGTACCGGTGTTAGGGGTAGCAGATTATTTTGCCTTTACTCCCGATCTTGTATTACAATCGGATCTCACGCGCGCCGATTTTACGAATTGCATCATATATGGTTCCATTGCGGAAGGAGATGAGCTGGTGATAGATACCTTGGGCGAGGTGACCGTGTTCAATGTCAATTTTGATCATTGCCTTATGCGTACTACTTATGCCGAGGACTTGTTGAATGATGTAGGGTGTTTCTTCAACCAGGATCCGGTGTTTGCAGATATACAGGAACGCAACTATTGTCCTACCACCGGTTCACCTGCACTCAACAGTGGGGTAGCTATCCCATCGGATCCGGTGCTCATTGACATTCGCGGTGCGCTGCGTCCATTCCCGGGCACACTGCCCGACATTGGTGCCTACGAAACTGAGGCAGAATAAGCATCTCACAAGATCTTTGCCGGCGTTGCCGGGATGTACATTCCGCTGACAGGAGGGAAATTGCGGCTTTACAGGTGTGTGTAAGTGATTTGGAATTGTCGGGGTAAACCGTATATTTGATAAACCTTAACCCAAAAATCCTATCATGCTCACATTTGACATCAAGCATCAGGAGAGCTATTCACGAGGTGAATTACTCCTGAGATCTTTCTTTGGATGGATCTATATCCTGATCCCGCATTACCTGCTCATCATGTTTTATAGTTTGTATGTAGTGATACTTACATTCGTTGCCTGGTGGGTCATTTTATTTACCGGAAAAACACCTGAATTTTATTATTCTGCCTCACTTGGGCTCACCAGATGGACAACACGTTTAACAGCGCGCCTCATGAATTTGAGTGACGGCTATCCGTCATTTGGACCAAATGGTGCGGATGATAACACGATGGTTGATTTTCCATTGGTGCATATTGGTCGCGGTCAGTTATTACTGCGCAGTTTCTTCGGATGGTTGTATGTGGGTATACCACATGGTATCGTATTGTATGTACGTTTCATCGGCACCTGGTTTGTGATGATCGGTGCATGGTTTTCCGTGTTATTCACCGGCAAATATCCGGCCTCATGGCATACATTTGTGGTAGGTACTTTCCGTTGGGCTACGCGTATGAATCTGTATATGTCGTTCCTCTATAAAGATTATCCGCCATTCAGTGGCAAACCGGACCAAATGGACCCAGCACAGCAACCAATGGATCAGGTATAAAGAAGCATTTACGCACAACCAGAATAGAAAGGCTGTCTCAAAAGGACGGCCTTTTTTGATGTGGTGAATGGCTGATGTGGTGATCCCGCTAAGGCGGGATGTCGCTGCGCTCCATTTGCAGATCCCGAAGGGTCGCATAGTCGTCAACCAAAATGCACCTTAAACGGGCCGAACTGTTGGTGTCTTAAGGGCTTAGTGCTTGTATATAAGCCGGGATATGTTTTCGAATTTCCGGCTCATTTGTTTATTGCCTTATTGAATCTGATGCACATTTTAACATTCGACCCCTCCGGGGTCGTGATGTAATGCTTTGCATATTGGTTCTATAGACATGCGACCCTTCTGGGGTCGGATATGTGTTTTTGTTTGGATACATATCGAATTAACTTCATGTGGTGCAACCGTTTAGTGCGAAAATGACTGTGAAATCCCGATACTATTACATTTTTGGATGACGGCTATGCGAAGGATTGGGATATCGCTTTGGTCCATTTGCTAATCCCGCTAAGGCGGGATGTCGCTGTGCTCCATGTGCTATCTTACACACTCTCACACTTACATACTTGCACACTTCCACACTTGCACATCTGCACATTTTGTATTTCCGTAATTTCGCCTCATGCTGCATGGTGATGTATTAAATAAGCTCAAGCATTTTTGTGCATATCAGGAGCGGTGTCATGAGGAGGTGCGGAGTAAACTTTTGAGTTTAAAGGTATATGGTGATGATCTGGAGGAAGTGATGCAGGCATTGATAGAGGAAGATTTTTTAAATGAAGAGCGTTTTGCCAAAGCATTTGCTGGAGGTAAATTCAGGATGAAGAAGTGGGGCAGGCAAAAGATATTGCGCGAGTTAAAGTTGCGTAAGATATCTGATTATTGCGTGCGCAAAGCGATGGAAGAAATTCCGGAATCAGATTATACGGATACACTGAATACGCTGGTGGATCAGGCCATGAAAAAATACACAGGCAACGGGTTTGTGATCCGTAGTCGCGCGGCCGCGTACCTCATCGCGAAAGGATATGAGCAGGAGCGCGTTTGGGATGCGATACGAGCGCGTCATCCCTTATGATGGGTTGATCAGAAACTTGAATTGATCAAAGTAAATCCGATGCCACCTAAAACCAGCATGCGGTATCCGTAATAAAAATAGAGTTTGGGTTCGTTCGGGCGGATGATAAAAAAACCGGCAACCGCCATAATGCCGCATCCAACCAGTCCGCCAACCAATTGTGGTTGCCATCCCGGCCAGTGAAGCAATCGAAACAATACACCTACCAGTGTGACAGAAAGCGAAAGTCCGCTCAATATGGCCACTACTCGTCCCAACTCAGTCAGCGGTTGATCGATACTTACAGGTGCATAGTCGATCAGTTCCTTTGAAACAAAGGCTCCGGAGATCAAAGAAAGCATTGCGAGGGTGAGTGCACCGAAGAGGAGTAAAAGGTCTGCGCCATTTACGTCATATAATCGGAGTAACAGACCCATGATCGCCAAAAATTCACCGATCATTTCCGCGGTGCGAAAGTATTTTCCTTTGTTCATTTTTTAAAGATAAAGTATACGGCGAAAATCATACACACAAAACCTGCCAGGTGGTTCCATCTGAGGGTATCAGTTTTGAATACCAATATGGCCATGAGGGTGAATACCACCAGGGTGATGACTTCCTGCAGGATTTTCAGTTGAAACAAATTCATAGGTCCGCCATATTCCTGACTCCCCAAGCGATTGGCGGGTACCTGAAAGCAATACTCGAAAAATGCGAGTCCCCACGAGATCAATATGATCACAAACAACCCGCTATGCTGAAACCAGCCGAGTTTCTTAAACTGCAGATGTCCATACCAGGCAAGGGTCATAAAAATATTGCTGACGATGAGGAGGAGGGTGGTGAGTGTGATTTTCATTAGTTTGCAAGTTAGCAAATTAGCAAGTTAGCAAATTAGCAAGTGGAGCAAAGCGACATCCCGCCTTAGCGGGATTAGCAAGTTGAGGAAGGTGATATGCCGCCTTAGCGGGATTAGCAAGT
>JAYRVB010000164.1:0-2554 GCA_041918775.1 Chitinophagales bacterium | reverse complement strand
GGACACCACCGCACCACCGCACCGCCGCACCGCCGCACCGCCGCACCCCCACACCCCCACATTTGCACATTTCGCACATTTGCACATTTGCACATTATTCGCCTTACCTTTGCAAAAAACTTCAATGCCCAGGTCACTCATCATCATCTGTTGCCTCTTTACTTTTGCATCCTGTACTGTTGTGCGTGACACCACTCATACTACACCCGGTAATGAAGCCCTGTTCCTGTATCGTTGGGATCTGAGCACACTCAATGGATCCGAACTTGCTGAAAGCGGACCTTATCTGATCTTTACTGCAGGGGAAACTTATCGCGTTACGGGTTTTGGTGGTTGTAATATTTTGATGGGCGCTATTGCACTTACCGGGTCAGATTCCATCAATTTTCGACCCATGGGATCTACAACGATGACCTGCACCGACATGCAGACAGAACAAGCTTTTTTGGAAGTATTGAATACCGTGACCACCTTTAAAGTAGAAGGAAATACCCTGAGCCTCCTCCTGGGCACGCAGGTGCTCGCCACTTTTAATGGCACTACTTTCGCCGCGCTTGAAGAAGCAGCGTCCATGGTTACCAATGGCACCTGGAAACTGACCTATCTGTATGACCTGCGCGGTACCATCGAAAATGCTTTTCCCCTTGGTGCACCAACCCTCATCATCAGCATGCCCAATACCAAAGCAAGCGGTGTGGGCGGATGTAATTCCTATAGTGCAGATATCAAAATAAAAGATAAAGCCATGAGCTTCGGTCCAATCAGCGCAACCAAAATGTATTGCGATGGTGTGGCAGAATCTGTCTACTTCGCCGACCTCGAAAAAGTGGATGCATGGGAAATGGAAGACAATAATAACCTCACCCTCTTAAACCAGGGCGTGCCTTATTTGCGTTTTACAAGAAAATAAAAATTCATATTCATTATCATGATCAGTTTAGCTTACATTACAGATTTACATCTCGACGAAAAAACACCTGCCGACCTGGGTGCTGATGCACGCGGCAACTGGAATCGCATTTTTAACGATCTGGCAAAACACGAACTCGATATGCTTGTGCTCGGTGGCGATATTGGTGAGGTTTCCGGTTTAAGAGATCTGGCAACTATGTTGCAGGGGTATGACTGGCATGTAACACCAGGCAATCATGATATTCGCGGACAATTGCGCAATTGGTATCGCAACCGCGCACTGGAAAGTCAATCAGCGATCTACTTTTCTGTAGATGCAGAAGGACATCGCCTGATCTTTCTGGATTCATCACCAGATATGGTGGAATTGGAACAATTGCAATGGTTGCGCACACAGGTGCAAACCGAATTGCCATTGATCGTATTTATTCATCATCCGGTATTGCCTGTCGACACCTGGGTTGACAAACAATATCCATTGAAAAATCGCGGTGCGGTGAAAAATATTTTGCATACACATGAAGGCGATGTCACCATTTTTTGCGGACATTACCACATGGATCATGTGCAAACAGTAGACAATATCACGCAATATGTGAGTCCGGCTGCCAGCTTTCAAATTCAGCAGGATCCGGACACATTTGTAGCAGATACATCTAAAACGGCGTATCAGCTCATACACATCAGCGACGGCACTGTGCAGCGCGAATTGGTAGAAATACCGCTGTAATCGCGTATTTTCGTTTAAAATTTTCCTATGCTCCGTAACGTAGTGCTCACTGTGGGCTGTCTTTGCCTGCTGTATACTGCACAAGCAGCAAAACTGTTCTCTCCCGACAGCAGCTTCGAACTGCAGGTCGACCTCCTCGAAAACGGCACTCCGGTGTATGCGTTATATTTTCATGGCGCTCAGCAAACGCATACCGTTATCGAAACCTCGCGACTCGGTTGTACGCTTAAAGGCTTTGGGTTTTTGGGGGAAGGATTTGCGCGGGTAGGGGAGCAGCACAGCTTTTCAGACACCACCTGGTCTACCGTTTGGGGCGAAACGGCAAGTATCCGGGATCATCATCTTGCCTATACCTTACAACTCAGACATACGCGCACCGAAATCCTCATGTATATCGAATTCCGATTATTTGATGAAGGACTCGGGTTCAGATATATTTTTCCGGAACAAGCGGCATTAAAACATTTCATCATCACCGATGAACACACAGAATTTCATATGTCGGGTGATCATACCGCATTTTGGATACCGGGCGATTATGATACCAATGAATATACTTATTCCACCACCGCACTCAGCAAAATAGACGCACTGAAAGCCTCCGCAAAAAATGCAGAGATCGCCACACGCTCAGCCTTGGGCGAACATGTGGTGCAAACACCATTGATGCTGAAGAGCAAAGCAGGATTATACATCAACATTCATGAAGCTGCACTCGTCAATTATCCGGCCATGCTGTTGCATGTAAACACCGACGATTTTGTATTGAGTGCACATCTGGTGCCGGATGCTGTAGGCAATAAAGCCTATGCAGCCACACCCTTTGTTACGCCCTGGCGCACCATCATTGCTTCCGATCAGGCAACGGATATTTTAAATGCCAAAATGATCCTCAACCTCAACGAACCATGT
>JAYRVB010000163.1:0-10206 GCA_041918775.1 Chitinophagales bacterium | reverse complement strand
GCCGGAAAGATCGCCGCATTGGCCAATGGCGACCTTTTTGAAGCCTCAGAGCTCATCGACCTGCACGAAGACGCCAATACCGTGATGATCCGCGAATGGATGGAACCCTGCTACAAGCAGCATGTGAAGCAGCTTTTTGCGTGGAACGACAAGTTTTTGAAGCTCGGGAGGGAACAACAGAAGAACTTTTTCAGATACTGCCTCCACTTTTTCAGGGAGGTGCTGTTAATAGAAGCCGGAGCAGCTGACCTGACCCGCCTTACTGACGCTGAACGCCGCACTGCCGAAGGTTTAGGTAAGGTATTGGGGGTCGAACGGCTTACGGTGATGCTTGAATTGTTTGATAAATGCATTTACTTTGTAGAGCGGAACGTCAATGGCAAGATCATGATGTCGTACGTTTCGGTGACACTGCTCAGGCAGTTCAACAAACAATATCAGACAACGCAGCCTTTCTATGATCGATGGGCTCTCTAAATAAAACAGCGCGGATATGAGTTGTGCAGGATGTGCATCGGGTACGCAAAGCGGAACACCGATGGGATGCAGAAGTAACGGGCACTGCGCCACGGGCGGATGCAATAAATTAAATACTTTCGACTGGCTGCGAGCTATGCCGGTTCCGGTTTCGCAGCGTTTTCATATACATGAGATCAGTTTTAAGAATGGTGTACGCAAAGGATTTTATGCGAACAGCAAGGGTCTGGATGTGATGACCGGTGATATGGTATGCGTGGAAACAGATGCAGGTTATGACGTTGGACGTATCTCCCTCAGCGGAGAGCTCGTTAAACTGCAAATGAAAAAACGCAAGGTGCCATTTAACGGCGAATTCAGCCCGATCCTGAGGAAGGCTACAGATCAGGACCTCGAAAAAATGATGGAAGGCCGCGCGATGGAAGGAGCCACTATGCTGAAGGCCCGCACCTATGCCCGCGAACTCAAACTGGATATGAAGATCGGTGAGGTGGAATATCAGGGAGATAAAAGAAAAGCCACCTTCTATTATATTGCCGATGGACGGGTAGATTTCCGGGAACTGATTAAAATTTATGCCCGCGAATTCAGGGTGAAAATTGAGATGCGTCAGATCGGTGCTCGTCAGGAAGCAGGGAAGATCGGCGGACTTGGCAGCTGCGGTCGTGAGTTGTGTTGCTCTACATGGTTAACAGATTTCAAATCGGTGAGCACACATGCTGCGCGATACCAAAACCTGAGTATCAATCAATCGAAATTATCCGGTCAATGTGGGCGCCTGAAATGTTGCCTCAACTATGAACTGGATACTTATATGGATGCCTTGCAGGATTTTCCGCGCCAGGCAGATTATATCAGAACCGAGGCAGGTGATGCGCGTTTGATCAAAACCGACATCTTCAAAAAACTCATGGTGTATGAATACAAGGACGGCGGCAAGCAATATCCAATGACCCTTGAAACCGTGCGTGAGATTTTAGCCCTGAATGCAAAAGGACAAAAACCTGCGCATCTGGAGGAAATGAAATATGAAGAGGAACCTGCACCGAAAGAAGTAGAATATGCTACCGTGATCGAGCATGTAAGTTTACGCACGATCGAAAAAGCAGAGAAAAAACGCAATCAAAAACGCCACCAGAACAGACAGCAGCAAAATCGCCGCGACGACAATCGTCCGCAACGCGATCAGCGAAGAACTGATAATCGTCAACAGGCGCCTCGCGACCAACAACAGCGTAAAGATCAAACACAACAACCGCGCGATCCGCAAAACCAGCAACGCCGCGATCAGCAACAAAATAACCGCAACCGCGATAATCAACGCAAGGGGCCGCGTCCACCGGGTGGAAATAACAACCAGAACAGACCGCCGCGTCCTCAGGGACCAAAAGATCCGAACCAAAAATCATAAAGGTGAATACGTCATTGCGCATATCGGCATTGTTGTTTTTGCTTGCGACTGTTTTTGGTTGTGAGCAGTCCCGTGTGTTCGATAAGAATTTGTCTATCGGAAAAGATGGCTGGGCCTATGGCGATGCTTTGCATTTTGAAGTGTATGTGAACGATACCAGTTACAGCTATAACATGTTCGTGAATGTGCGACATACAGATGAGTTCCCTTACAATAACCTGTGGATCAACCTCAGTACCACACTTCCAGATCAAACTGTTACTCAATCGAAGGTTGATGTAGAACTCTCTGCTCCGGATGGCACGTGGACAGGTAATTGTGTGGATGGCATTTGTTATAACACAGTGCTGATCCAAAAGAATTTTCGTTTTCCGAAGGAAGGTAAATATCAATTTACCCTTGAGCAGGATATGCGCATGAACCCGATCCCGAATGTTCTGGATGTTGGGATAAGGGTAGAAAAATTCATTCCTGTCAGGAAGTGATCCGACGCTGAAAAAAGGTCACCACACGCACATTTCTAATACCGCACATGAAAGGTTGCTGCGTAAAATATAGATATTCTCAGGCCGTATTTGGAAGTTCAATATTTATTGTGAAATAGAATGTATCACGCTCCCCGCCACAAGAACACTAAGGAAAACCCATAACTACCATTTTAATTCCAGCACCTGCGGACAATGGTCGCTGTGCTGAGCATCAGGGAGTATCTGTGCGTGAGTAAGTTGTGGCTTCAGGTTTTCAGATACGGAAATATAATCGATGCGCCATCCCTTGTTATTTGCCCGTGCATTTGCCCTGAAACTCCACCAGGTATATTGATGTGGTTCTGTGTTGAATACCCTGAAACTATCGACAAACCCATTCGCAAAAAGTTTATCCATCCAGGCGCGCTCTTCCGGTAAGAAACCACTAGAATCCTTGTTGCCTTTCGGGTCGTGTATGTCGATAGGTTTATTGGCAATGTTGTAATCACCGCAAATGATCAACTTTCTTTTTTGTTTCAGAAATCCCTGCAGGTAATCATAGATAAAATCCAGAAACTGGTACTTCACTCCCTGGCGAACGTCACCGGTGGTACCTGATGGAAAGTAAATAGAGAAAACAGAGGTGTCACCAAAATCTGCGCGTATCACTCTTCCCTCCGCATCAAAATCTGCGTGACCACACCCATAGGCAACGTGGTCAGGTGCTTGTTTGGTTAATATGGCTACGCCACTATATCCCTTTTTTTGTGCCGGATACCAATAATGATGATATCCCAGCGCTTCAATAGGTGTTTGATCGAACTGGGCGGGTTCCGCTTTCAATTCCTGAAGGCATATCATGTCAAATTGCTGTGCCTGCACCCAGTCTAACCACCCCTTATTTATTGCGGCGCGAATGCCATTTACATTGTAGGTAACCACACGCATACCTGATCATTTTGATGGCTAAAGGTAAGATTCCCAATGCACAATACAGAAGGCCTGGAGGCGTTTTCGGCTGTTTTTTGTAACTTTAACTCCCCATGCATAAGGTTCGCCAATTTGGAGGTATTGTATTTGTCTTGTCCTTGTTGCTTGCTGCAACAACTCCTGTATGCGCGCAAACGCCCACTCAACCAAATTTTCTATTCATTATTGTAGATGACCTCAACGATTATATCGAAGGGTATACGGATATTCCACAGATCGCTACACCAAACATCCGTAGCATTATCGATAGTGGAACCCTGTTTCTGAATAGCTACGCTAATGCACCCGGTTGCGCACCTTCAAGAACCAGTTTTTTAAGTGGCAAGGACCTGGCCTATACACAAGTATATAATAATGGCGATTATCCGGGTAAGTTCCGAGATGTATTCACTACAGAAACAGAAAATCAGGTGGTATATGCACTCCCCGAAATATTGAAGGATAGTGCAGGCTACTTTACATATGGCATCAACAAAGTGTTCCACAACCCAAGTAATAATGACTTCGACAAATCTGTCGGCACTCCCATGTGCGATAAAACATTGTCGTGGAACAGAATGGAATTTCTGGAAGATTCGGATGATATGTTGGAAGCGTTGAGCATCTACGATTTTGGTGATTTTTTTGACTGGGGGATGATCCCGGACTCATTGGAAAGCACCCTCGAAGATTACCTCGGTGCGCAACTGGCCATAAATTTCATAGACTCAGTGGCTGCAGGAACAGCAAATACCTGCGGCGCTCCATTTTTTCTGACCATCGGTTTTTATAAACCACATGTGCAACGGTACATTCCTGAAAAATACTTTCCGGAATATTATTTGGAAGATATCTATGCTGAGCCATTTGTTTTACCCTATAATTTTCCAACGGGCACTTATCCGTATAACGGTATTGTAATGCCGCCACAACCGGATGTGATCTATAATGATTATTATCAATTACCGGAGGATGGCATATCACGATCTCTGGCCGACAATGGAAAAGTTTATGACCAGATTGATGAATTTGTTTCTGAATTAGATCCGCTTCCGATGATCAATGAATTGTTGACAGATGAGGATAGAAAAGCTATTCTGCGACAAGCTACCGCAGCAAATTACCACATCACCTATATTGCAGCTGTGCAATATATCGATGCACAGATCGGACGGGTGTTGGAAACATTGAACAGCTACCCCGAGTTGCAACAAAATACCATAGTAGTGTTGATCGGTGATAACGGTTATGCACTTGGTGAAAAGCGTCACTGGACGAAATGGGCGCTTTGGGAAACCGACCTGCGCGTGCCTATGGTGATTGCAGACCCACAAAGACCGGGTGGGCAGATCGTTACAAAAACAGTTTCATTGCTTGATCTCTATCCCACATTTTGTGATATGGCCGGCGTAAATTATCCTATGCGCTCTGACGGTACAAAATATTTAGATGGACATTCTATGTTGCCCATGCTGGAAACACCTGATATCAGGTACGAATGCCCAAGCATAGCCTCCTACAAACAAACAGGGGGCGTAGGCTCCTGTTCACCTCAATTCAGTGTGCGCAATGAACGCTGGCATTATATCCGATACCAGAAAAATAATGATGGCACCTTGCTCTCGGGTGAATGTGATAGTGACTATGTCGGGTTTGAAACTGAATTATATGAGATAGGAATCCAGAGGGAAACAGATCCGTATGAGTGGAACAATATTGCTGCCAATAGCGATTATGCTCCTGTGATGAATTTTTTGGATCAATGGCTGCCCGATAGTAGTATGTATCTGAAAAAAACCTTTGGCACTTATATCAACCTCGGGGCACTGGATTGTTATGTGGATGTTGAGGATGGCCTTTTCGTGCATGCAGATCTCACAGATACCAATGGTATCTCGATCGCTTTGCCCGACACGCTGCAGCTGAGGTGGAGAAACAATAAAACGGAGGATGCATTTTATGGCAACGACATTACCATAGACCTCAGCAGTTTTCCGGATGATGTGTTTACCGGAGACCCCAAAATGATGCTATATGCCGAACTGATCGGCACGGATACCACCATTATTCAGGGCTTTGATCTCGCTTATGTATATGTAGATGCTACCAATCAACCGAATTGCAGTTTTGCGATCAATCCATTGGATGCGCTCACGATATTGGTAACCGACATAGAAGAGGTGGGGACATATCATTCCGCCTGGTGGGATTTTGGAGATGGCCAGATCGACACGAGCATTGTGCCTCCTCCTCATACTTATGCAACACCGGGCAGCTATTTGGTTTCCAGGGTCATCCAGTATGGCAATGATTCCTGCGAAGCTGTGTTTACGCAAAACATCACCCTCGATACTAACCAGTCAGGCTCAGGGATCACTGTGTTCAGTTTCCCGAACCCGGCCGATACTTATTTCCAGATCTTCGTTTCGGCGGTATCTACCTACTCAGCAGTTGAACTTTATGACCTCTCAGGCCGTAAAGTTGAGGGTGTGCGCTTCCTAAGTGGCTCAAACCCCCTGTTTTTGACCCTCGACACCTCAGAAATGAAGCCTGGCATGTATATCGCCCGCATATCTACCGACCAGGGCAATTATTCTACCAGGGTTGTCGTTATGCATTGAAGTGTTAAATTTGTGTCATTGTTGACTGTTTAGGTCAAAATACTGACCTCCCACTGACAAAACCCTATGTGAATTTTGGGTGGATTACGGGAATATGTTATTTTTGGGAGGTTATACCTGTCATAAGTATGAAAAGAGCCCTCGTCACATTACTCCTCACTGGCTCAGCGTTGCTGGTATCCGCGCAGGATATACATTTTTCCCAGTACGCTCAATCGCCTTTGACACTTAACCCTGCCCTTACAGGGCTTACCCCATGTACCTACCGTGGCGTGCTCAATTACCGCAACCAGTGGGCGAGCGCATTAGGTCCGGCCAGCTACCAAACCTTTGCCGGGTCATTCGATGCCGGGCTTTGGAGAAATAAACTCGACGGAAACATTGTCGGAGTGGGTGGAATGATCTACAACGACGTGTCGGGCGACGGTTCTCTGTCGAATATGACCATCATGGGATCTTTTGCTTACCATCAAAACCTGGGTAGCGAAGACCATTATATCTCCGTTGGAACACAACTCGGCATCGTGCAAAAGCGTGTTGATTACACCAAATTGATCTTCGAATCGCAAATTGGCGTAAATGGGGTGGATCCATCCCTGCCAAGCGGCGAATACGGTGCAGATAATTTATCTTACTTCGATATGAATGCCGGTATCAACTGGCGCAGTCGCTTCAATGATAAATTCGCTTTGCAAATGGGCGGCGCCTATTTCCATATGACCGAACCTATCGAAACATTTTACAATTACAACGTAAACCGATTGAATGCACATTATATCGGATATGCATCCTTTAAGATCGGTATGGGTAAAAATACAGTGTTGATCCCTTCATTCCTCTACATGGAACAAACTGAAGGTTCAAACGTGCAAATGAATAGCGGTGTGGATGTTGGCTTCCAATTGGAAAAAGGCGTGAGCATGGCTTATGCCGGATTACACTATCGCTCCGTAGATAATATCGATGTGGCTGATGCCATGATCGTTAACCTCGGCCTCGATTACGGTAACGTGAACTTTGGGTTGAGTTACGACATAAACGTGTCGCGACTGTCAACGGTTACGAATTATCGTGGAGGTATTGAATTATCGTTTATTTATTGGGGTTGTTTGGAGTCTTCTCCAAAACAAAAGCCGATTGACTGTCCTCGCTTCTGACGGACGATTTTTAGCGTTTTATACTTCGTTGCACTTCGGTCTCGAGTTGATCACATGCATGAGCATGCGCACAACTCTCGCCCTCGTGCGTCTCGTCTAAAACGCTAAAAATCGCTCGTCGTCGTTTTTGCGGACAGGGTGGGTTTCGCTGCACTGCGTGCGCGAATATGGGGCATTAGTTTTTGGGGGTGAGGGGGATGTAGATGTCTTTGAATGGCACGCGGAAGCGATCGTGGTAGATGCCTGCCTGAGTGCCGGGGCCGCAGCTGATGATCATGTTGAATTCAGTGCTGCGGGGTAAGCGGAGATATCGACGGAGTTTTACGCTGTCGAATCCTTCCATCGGACAGGTATCATACCCTTCAGAGGCCATACTGAGCATGAAGGTTTGTGCGGCGAGGGCTGCGGATTTATGACAGACCACACGCAGATCCTGCTTGCTTACCTGCCATACTACCGGACGCCATAAGGAGGAAATACCAACTATACATTTGCGCAAGATCCCGGCAATGCCGAACCAATCCTGAAAATAATACAAGCGCATCAAATGCGAATAATATTTCAATTTACGCCGCGCTCTTTTGTCGAGCGATTGGATAGGCGCATTTCCATAACGCGCATGATGAAACTGATAATTTGCCCGGGCACGCTGGATGTATTTGGCTTTTGGAACAGTAATGATCACTAGTTCGCGTGCGGTTTTTGCTGCGTTTTGCGACATGCACATTTTGGCAATATCGGCGATCATGTGTGGGTCGCGAATATGGTAGAATTCCCACAATTGCATGTTGCTGCTGTTCGGCGCCAGCGTGGCTCGCTCAATACTCCTTACTACCGCCTCCGTATCAAAGGGCGCATCAGCGTCGTAAATGCGCATACTTCTTCTGCGCGCTACTATTTGTTGGAATATGCCGGCCTCAGGGGTCATGGTGCTAAAGTATGTACTTGCATACAAATAGTTTGTGTATTGTATGCAGGTAATGAGAAAATTGCGTTGCCTACAATCCGATTATTGTGCTAAAGTGCGCAACACCTGATTCAGATCTACCCGCTCACTCACGATACGCTCAACATCTGCAATGGATATCCGCTCCTGCTGCATGCTGTCGCGCTCTCTGATAGTTACCGTGTTGTCCTGAATGGTCTGGTGATCGATGGTGATACAATATGGCGTGCCAATGGCATCCATGCGACGATAGCGTTTTCCAATGCTGTCTTTTTCTTCATAATAACATTGGTGACGATACTTTAAGGCATTGAATATTTCCATGGCTTTTTCCGGTAAGCCGTCTTTTTTCACCAAGGGCAATACGGCAACCTTTACAGGGGCCAGCACAGCCGGTAAACGCAGTACCGTGCGCGTATCTTCATTTACCTGCTCTTCGTCATATGCATTGCACAGCATGGCCAGAAACATGCGGTCGCAACCGATGCTGGTTTCTACAACAAAAGGCACGTAGTTTTCATTGAGTTCGCTGTCGAAATACTGCATCTTTTTTCCGCTGAATTCCTGATGACGACCCAGGTCGTAATCAGTCCGGGAATGGATGCCTTCCAATTCTTTGAATCCGAATGGGAATTGGAATTCAATATCCACCGCCGCATTGGCATAATGCGCAAGTTTATCGTGGTCGTGAAAACGCAACATGCCTGCATCTGTACCAAGAGCGAGATGCCAGCGCATACGTGTTGCTTTCCAGTAGTTGTAAAAATTGAGCTCTTCTCCAGGGCGCACAAAAAACTGCATTTCCATTTGCTCAAACTCGCGCATCCGGAAAATGAACTGTCGCGCTACGATCTCGTTGCGAAAAGCTTTTCCAATTTGTGCAATGCCGAATGGAATTTTTTGACGTGTACTTCTTTGCACATTCAGAAAATTCACGAAAATACCCTGGGCCGTTTCCGGACGCATGTAAATGGTATCTGCATCCTCGGCAACAGAACCTAATTTGGTGCTGAACATTAAATTGAATTGGCGCACATCTGTCCAGTTCCTGCTGCCGGATTCCGGATCAACAATTTCGCAATCTATTATGATGTTTTTTAACTCCTCAAGGTTGCTATCCTGCATTGCCTTGATAAAACGTGCGTTCACAGCATCGCGCTTGCCGGCTATTTCTAAAACGCGCGCATTGGTGCTGCGAAACATCGCTTCATCAAAGTTTTCGAAACGCTTGCGGGCTTTTTCTACTTCTTTGTTGATCTTGTCGTCCTGCTTCGACAAATATTCTTCGATCAGGTTGTCGGCTCGGTATCGTTTCTTGGAATCTTTATTGTCGATCAATGGATCGCTGAAGGCATCCACGTGCCCACTGGCTTTCCAGGTGGTCGGGTGCATAAGTATGGCCGCGTCAAGACCTACGATGTTATCATGCATCTGCACCATAGCCTTCCACCAATATTCTTTGATGTTATTCTTCAATAGGGCGCCATACGGACCGTAGTCGTATACAGCACTCAGACCATCATATATCTCACTTGACTGGAAAATGAAACCATACTCCTTAGCATGGCTTACTACCTTTTTAAACTTCTCTGCGTCGTTGGCGATCATGCCACAAAGGTAAGGAAGTCAGACGAGCGATGAAACTCGGCCGATCCCCCTTTTTGTGGGTATCTTCACTCGCTGAAAAGTGAGGGGTAGCCACTGATCAACTCTATACAAAAAGTTGATTTACGAACAGATACGCGTAAATGCATTATATTTAGATACGCAATTCCCGCACATGAAACATTTCAGGACCATTTTATTGTTGATTGCAGTTCAGGCTTGCACTGACCTGCGGGCTCAATATGAAACGGAATGGCGCACTACAGTTGGCTCCACTAGCAGCGACCTGATTTTTGATGTTTGCCTGAGCGCAGATCAGAGTGTTGTTGTCGCCGGAGGCACCTATTCGGACGCTATTCCGGGTTATCATGATTATAGAGATGCATGGCTGGCTAAGCTCGACCAAAACGGCAACCTGGTGTGGAGCAGATGCTACGGCACTTTTGATGATGATCAGTTTAATGCCGTTTTTGCCAAACCTGATGGTCATTATCTTGCGGGAGGTTATAGTTATGGAGGCTCCGGCGATGTGCCTGAAGCAAATGGAAGTTTT
>JAYRVB010000162.1:0-7741 GCA_041918775.1 Chitinophagales bacterium | reverse complement strand
CGAATGATGGTGCCTGTGTCCTGCAGCCCATAAATTTCGCGATAGCCCAATGAATCGCGATTGGCATATCCTTCAAATACACCATATCCCGGCACTTCCATGGCGATCGCAGTTCGAAAGAGCTGATGATAGGGAATGTATTTGTATTGATGTTCGCTTAAATATTTTGCTGTGCCCTGCCCTGCTAACACCACGTTGCGCGGATTCCAGGTAAACTTATAATTCCAGGGATTATTATCGCTTTCAGGTGCGATGAGGCCTCCGGTATAAGAGGTAAAGGAGGTGATCTGTCCGCCTGCTGCTTTTACCTCATCTATCATGTGCATGGCACTCATATGATCGATTCCGGGATCAAGTCCGATCTCATTCATGAGGGTGATCTGCTTAGCGGTGGCTTCTGCATGCAATGCGTGCATGGCATCGCTCACATAGGATGCCGACACAAAATGTTTACCATGTGCCACACATGCCCTGGCAATTACCGGATGCACGAAGGCGGGCAATAACGACACTACAATATCTGCCTCCCGAATACACTGATCCACCAATGCGGGGTCATCTGCATTAAAATAAATGGCCTTCCCTCTTGCATGTCCTCCCGCTTTATGCGCTGCTGTTTGTATGTCGAGATCGCCGATGGTCACCATCCAGTCGTGCGTGTCGGCGCGACCAAGTAAATATTCGATAAGCACAGTGGCCGACTTTCCGGCGCCGAGAATCAGGATATGTTGCATAATATGGTGGCAAAATTACTACTTTCGTATTCTCCAAAACGGAATATGGCAAGCTTTCAGATTACTTGTACCGTGCATACGCATGCATCGGCGGCATCTCTTTCAGCAGAAGAGCAAGCATTGGTATTGGCGGCTAAAAATGCCTTGGTATCTGCCTATGCGCCTTATTCGCAATTTCAGGTCGGTGCGGCGATTTTGATGGAAAATGGCGAGGTGGTGCCCGGAAGTAATCAGGAAAATGCAGCTTATCCGTCGGGGTTGTGTGCTGAGCGGGTGGCTTTTTTTAGTGCAGGGAGTCGATATCCTGCAATGCGTATGAAAGCAGTGGCCATTACTACTTCCTATCCTTTGCCGCAGCCGGTGTCCCCTTGCGGTGCGTGCAGGCAGGTGATGGCAGAATATGAACTCAAACAACAGGAGGCTATCCGGGTACTTTTGGTAGCTCATGATGGATCCATTTTGGTGCTGGATCAGGTGCGGGATTTACTGCCTATGTATTTCTCGGGAGAGTGGTTGAAGGGTCGGATATAGGTGGATTACATTTTTTTAGCGAATATGTTTGCCATGCCAATATTGCTTCAATTGGTTGCGCGAGTGGTTTATTTCCCGCAGATGTACGCAGATTTTACCTACACAATGTCCTTGCCCGCAGATGCACGCAGATTTGAATTTGGTTTGATGGAGTAAATCGTATTAACGGAATATGCAGGCATAGTGCCTAATCCCCAGAGAAAAAACACTCGAGTCAATTGCATTTTTCTGCGTACATCTGCGGGAAACCAAGCACACGCGCAGTCTGCATTTATCCGCGGAAATCTGCGGAAACCAAGCCACGCACGGTAATTGCATGATCTAACTGATCAATGCTCTACTAAGAATTTCTCAATGGATAAATGGCTTTGCGTACGCATATGCACCACATAGGCGCCGGCTGCTAATGGCGCAGTATCCAACCTGAACACATCCGACTGCATCCTATCGCGCGTTGCCTGATATACCAGTTTGCCCGTAACGTCAAATACAGAAAGTGTGACATCATCCAGGTGTGGAAGTTGCACTTTAATGAATACTTCTGCATCTGCAGGGTTCGGATAAATGATACACTGCGGTGTTGCCTGAACTGTTTCATTGATCGGTGTGTAATTCCCTACTGTAAATTGCTGATAGATCAAGCCGCCGAAATCCGTTTCGTAATTTTTGATGTAAGCACCATCAATATCACGTACACGGAACCATCCTGAGCCATCAGAATTTGCCCACCAGCTCAAGCCATCCTGACCATAATCATGCACATACATTTCGTAACAGCCTTCTTCTAAAGTAAGTGTGTCTTTGTAAGTCACATTATCTTCAAAAGTCGTTCTTTCGAAGATCACATTGCCGTTTTGATCGTAGAGATACACGTCGTTTTCATGCGATGCATTATTTGTTTTCAGATCGAGAATGATCTGATTTGGATATTGTGGCGGGATGGCCAATGGTGTTGTGATACTATTGTTATATGTATACGCATCAGTACCGCCATTAGGGTTGCTGTTGGTAGCATTAAAATGTGTTCCGGTATTTGTCCAGCCGAAATTCGGCAACACCACTTCTTCACTTTCCATAAATCCGAGATTGCCTGTCCAGGTATATGTATCCTGATCATGATCAACGATACCAAAGGTGATATCCAGGGAAGTGAGTGTGGTACTACCTGTATTCGTGATGCGCACGATCGGATTCTGACAGATCGGATTTTTACGTGATTGCATATCATCATCAGATGGAGCAATAATAGCATCGAGTGCAGCATCCAGTGTGAAATTTGGTTCACCATAAGATACCAATTGCACAGAAGTTACATAAGTAGGTACTGAACCGGCACCATTCCATGTGTATGCTTCCGCATTATAATCAAACGTGTAGGTGTTACCCGGTGCTACTTCAGGAGTCAGTTCGTAATCATAGGTCCAAACTTCAGCGCCGGGACACCAGTTTGCACGATCATACACCCAGGTACCACCCTGTGGATATACGGGATTGAGATCGCAATCGTCGCGCCATACTTCTTTGCTCCAAACCTGTTCACCATCTACATAGAAATAATGTTCGCGCGCGCAAAATTCTGCACAGTTTGCAGTGCCACCAAAACCGTGACCGGTAACACGAAACTTCATGCGTGTATTATCTGCACCTGCAGGAATGGTTACTTCTTTCGGCACGGTTTGATCATCAAAAGATGGCGTCAAACCATACGAATAAAATCCATAATACACCTGTTGCACTTCGATCGGATCGCGTGGTGGTGTACCTTCGATGAACCAGAGTTCCATGTCCAGTAATTCCTGCCAGTTACCTGCGCTTAAATGCACGCTGTCATGCAACAATGGACGATAGTCGCTCAGATCATAGGTCCAGGTAAATCCTTCACCCAGATCAAGACCAATGCCATAAGGTGTAATATAACGCGCTAATTCATAGGTGTTGATCACTTCAAACGGATCGCTGAAATATTCGAGGTCTTCATTATATATCGTGTTGGTTACAGGTACCCAGGTAGAATCTGATACAGTGCCATCTTCCGCATACACATACGTGTAATAATCGCCGGGATACACCAACATGGTATCCGTTGCAGTGGTAGGATCGGCCGGATCGTAATAAATAAGCGTGATCGGGTCATTGGCAATTTCTTCAACCACTAACACACTATCGATATGCGATTCGAAAGTACCTTGTTCGAAGCGCATGTGTGGACGTGCATTGGCGAAATAGCCATTTCGCACGATGTCCTGCGCAGCAACCGGGATCGTGGTTGCACCCACCAATCCGAGTGGATAGCTGCCGGATGCATCGGGTTCGGTGATACCATCGCCATCATTGAAATGATAATACAATTGTAAGTTATCAGCAAAAGGATGCAGAGCATCGAGATCCTTGTATACATAATTCGCTATGGTTGTGGCATCCAATTCGGCATTCCAAATCGCAAATTCATCCATGGATCCGGCGTAAGATTCTGAACCACCCCAATTGCCTTTTCCAAGTCGCAGGTGATCAATACCGGTCATTGGTTTCACTTTGCCTGTACCACTATGCCACAACACACCGTTCTTGTAGATCTTCATACTACCGGTAGACGTATTCTTTGTAAAGGCCCAATGCACCCAGTTGCCTTCATATTCGGCAGCCGTTGCTGCTTTATTGATGCGATCGTAGCCGCCATCATTTCCTGCATCCCAGTATACATTGGTATCGCTCCAGGGAGTGTGACTATTTAACACGCGGGCACCACTTTCAGTGATCGCTTCGAAGGTTGTTCCATTTTGTGGTTGAAAATCAGGGTCGCCTTTCGACCAGAAGGAAACAGTAACCTGATCATTGAGTTCCGTTAGAGGATTGCCAAATACATCTGCTACATCCGCGTTGTTGAATTCGATGTATTTATCATTATACATACTGTTCAGCACCACAATAGCCGGAATGATCTCAGAAACAAATACCGGTGCTGTTGCAGGTGCAGGATTTTCATAAGAAATATCCACCAGGATATTAGAAACACCATCCCAGGTAAAAGGCGTGGTAAAATCAAATCCATCCCAGCCTGTGCTAAATGTTTTGTTGCCACTGAAAACGGTAGTGAGGCCGCTTTCGAATAAGGGGTTGGTAAAAATATCTGAATCGGTTGCCTTTATCCGGATCACCACATTATACATCGGCGAACCAGCCTCTGTGATATTAAAATCAAATCCACTGATATCACCTGCCACCATACCGCCGGCCAATAATTCCTCAGCAGTCCAAATGATCTGTGTTCTGCTGCGTGGATGTAGGGCATTGAAAGGCGTATTGGCAGTGATATCCGTACCTCCAACAGCAGCAGTCGCGTAGCTCAGGGTATCGTCGTACACAATGAAATAATCCCAGTTGGCCACATTGTAGCTCGTTGGCGTAGATACATAGCTAAAGGTATCCGGAGAGGCCCCATTAACCGTAAACCATGGATGGGTGAGTAAGGTGCTATCCAAAGCACCGGTATGGTCATACAGGTAGGTATAGGTAAGATAATCCCATTCCCCGCAGGCCGGACTTTGAGCCGGATTACATTTGAGGGTATACTTCATCAGGATCTTTTCCACCTCAACATCGAGTCCCGGAAGCACAAACCATGCGTCCTGCGGCGAACCGAAGGTGAAGGTTTGCACTTTGATCGTATCGCCCGGATCGGCCTTGAGCACAGTGCCAGCGCTAAATAACGCACATACAGTGAGGGCAATAATTTTCATGTGTGACAACATGGTCGTAAGTTTGGCACAAATATAGGGAAGTAGGGTGCTAAATAGAGTTTATCGGTGTCATAATACAATCAGGTTCACGTGATCTCAGCAAAAGGTATACATAAATCATACGGTCCCCTCCATGTGCTCAAAGGGGTTGAACTGCAGGTGGAGCAAGGCGAAGTGGTGAGTATTGTGGGTGCTTCGGGCGCCGGCAAAAGTACATTGCTGCATATCATCGGCACCCTTGACCGTCCGGATTCCGGCACCGTGGAGATCGCAGGTGCGCGCATTGACTCGATGAAGGAGAAAGCTTTAGCCGCCTTTAGAAATACTCATATCGGGTTTGTATTTCAGTTTCATCACCTGCTGCCTGAATTTACTGCTTTGGAAAATGTATGTATTCCGGGGTACATCGCAGGTCGCAAAGACGCGGAGGTAGAAAAACGCGCCAAAGAACTACTCGCCTGGTTGCACGTAGACAATCGTATGCAACACAAGCCAAATGCCCTGAGTGGAGGAGAACAACAGCGTGTGGCTGTAGCGAGAGCCCTTATCAACAACCCTAAAGTGATACTTGCCGATGAGCCATCCGGAAACCTGGACACGCAAAATGCTCGTGAGCTGCATAAATTGTTTTTTGAATTACGGGATGCGTTTCAACAAACCTTCATCATTGTAACACACAATCTCGAGTTAGCCGATATGGCCGATCGTAAGCTTACCATGCAGGATGGGTTGATGATCTCTTAGGGATCAGGAAGGCTTCACAAATAATACGATGCGATGTGTGTTGGTGCCATGCGTATTGTTGCGCACACCCCAGATGTTTGCTGTTTTGGTAAATGCGTGGTCGTTGATCAGAATTTTTTTGCAGGTAAATCCGGCCTTTACACCCATCTCTACCACATATTGTTCCAGTCGCGTTTTGCCGTAGTGTATCTCCCCTGTTTCAAAGGCCACATGCCCTCCGGGTTTGGTGATGCGATAAAGTTCGCGAAAGACCGCCTGCATTTTTTCCATCCAGGCTTCCACCGTTTTCGACATAGTGATACCGGCGGCGATCGTATCTACATCAATATCATTGAACCAGCAACGCAACCAGTTATCCTTTGCATACTGTACCACATCTAAAAATGGTGGAGAGGTTACCGTAAGGGCAACGGTATTTGCGCGTATCTTTTTAGTACCTGCTGCATCACCTTCTAAGAACAAGGCTTTTAACGCCGCCTGTTTCAGATTTTTTAATGTTTTGACATCCATGTCCTTGATCATGGATCTCGATTTTTTCAGAATGAGTGCCGCAACATTTCGATATTCCGGTTTTTGTTCGCGTTTGGCATTGATCAGCTTTTGGCGTTCGCGACTTACTGCCTGGTTTGGGGGCAGGGTATATACAGAGAAAAATCCCGGAGAATGCCCGGCCAGTCTGTTGGTAGCAACCATGCGAATCCAATGATCCAGCGCATCAGCAGTTCCGGCCGCCCTTCGGTTTTGCAACCATTGCCTGAGCTGCAATAATTCACGCATCGTATCCCTGTGATAGAACATGGCAAGGTCGTGGCGCTCAGGTGTGGGCGGAATGGAAAATATGTGTTGCAATCGCGCGCTTAATGCCTCCATATCGGGTATGCATAATCTGCCCTCTGCAAGGATCCTGCTGATGGGGTTTACGTCGTTGGCAATGATATGTCTGCCCAATATAGCCGCTTCGATCACCGTGGTTCCGCGACCGGAGAAAGGGTCGTACACAATGTCTCCGGGCCTCGTGAATTGCTCGATAAAATATTTAGGCAGTGCCGGTTTAAAGCAGGCCCGATACGCGATCTCATGCAGGTTGTTTGCCTGTCGCTGACGGGGTGTCCAAAAAGTACCGGTGTAAACGGGTATCTTTTTTTTCTGAAAAGTGAGTGTCGACTTCCGATGGGCTGAGGGCATGCTGGCGTAAAGTTGGTAAATGGAAATGAAAAGATGCGCACATTATCTTCCACAGCGGCAAATGTTGTCTACTAAATTAAAATACAGCATCTTTGACCATCCAAATTTGAAGACCATGCCATCACTCATCTTTAATGATCCCTCTGAGATCAGACTCGACCCCTCTGCAAACGACATCAAGGTATATGTAAATAACCAGTTGCTGGGGTCCATTAATGCCAGTTTCCCGGTAACACTTTTTGTGCAGACTAATGGCTCACAAAAAGCGCTCACCATGCAACAAATTACGCAGACCGAGTATACTGAAGGAAATACGAACAGCTTTACCGACACGCTGTATTTTAATCAAAAACGAAAGAACGCCAACCCGCGCATACAAATGTGTGGCAGCAATAACAATATCTTCAAACTGACCGGTATCGGTTGGGAACAGGACGAAACCGGGCAAGGCTGCACTGGTGGCGAGGATGCCTTTACACATGTGTTTAATGTAAGTTCCAGCATGGAATTAAAAACCAAGATGGAAATATTCACACATAATGGCGAAACTTCTGCCTGGATGGTTGCCAGATTTAATTGCACAGCCATGGTGGAACAACAATCCAGTCAGGCAATGGCCTACACCGGTTGTTACTGTTTTTACAAGAATTGACCCTTTAGAATTTTAGCGAAGCTGCCTGAGCAAGCGGCAGTCCGTCTACCCGGGCCTTACACCAGGCGAGTACTTCCTCGATCAGGATATACTCCCTTGGCTTCGCCCTGGCCTTCATGTCGATGAATGTATTGAACATTTCCTGCAGGATGGGCTTG
>JAYRVB010000161.1:0-2230 GCA_041918775.1 Chitinophagales bacterium | reverse complement strand
TGGGCGTTTTGTGTATATGAACCATACGCTACAAGTGAAGGCAGATAAGCTGCTTTGTTCACCTTTACATTCAGTTCGTTCAATGTAACAAGCGTTTGCATGATGCCAAACTCCGGTCTGTTGAGGTAATTGGCTGCTGCAATATTCACTTCCTCTATCGGGCCCAGTGTATCGGTAAGGGCTATAGCGGTGTTCATATCCATACCCATGCTGAACTTCAGGAAATTCATCGCCAGCGCTGTCTGACGCTGTGCGTTGCTGAGTTGTCCTTCAAGCGTAAGCTTGCTGATGGTCAGGCGATCTACATCTATCGACTCCACAAATCCCTGCTGATTCAATGCCGTTACTTCGAAAAGTACTTTGTTAAGGTTGTCGATGTTCTCCTGCAGGATCTCTTCAAATTTCTGCGCAACCAGCACACCATAGTATGCCGACTCCACATTTTTGCGCACATCACTGGTGGCCAGTTTGGATTGTTGTTGCACGAGCTCTGCATACTGCTTTGCTGCGCTGACACCAACTAACCACGCACCATTGAAGAGCAATTGTGAAGCAGAAATACTCGCCGAAACGTTTTGTTCTGTTCCAAATTGCACCGGTACAAATGTGCCGGGTTCTCCTCCGAAAAATTCGCCGGGGATGAGTGATGTGGGAAGTTTAAGAAAATTCTGATAATCGATTTTTGCGTCTACCTGTGGTAATCCTGTAGCGATGCGGTTATCAACGGTGATCTCCGCACTACGCACATTCAAACCGGCAGTCTGTACCTGAGGGTGGTTCTTGATGCCATAATCAACAGCTTCCTGCAACGACAAACTGGTGGTTTGTCCAAATACAGCAAGTGGAGTCAACAGCGCGGCAAGTAAGAACACATTGAGTTTATATGCCATGTTGTTCTGATTTGAGTTTTTCGAGATGTTTAATGCCTTTAGATGTAGCTATGCCACGGATATGATAATCCATGAATACATTGAATGTTTTTTCAGGAGGAAACTGATCGTAAGGGAATACTTCATTGTCGATGAACATTTCCACGCGTGCCACATAAATGCGCGCTATGATCTCTACATCCAGGTCTTCCCGATATAATCCTTCTGATATTCCTCTGCGCAAATTGTGCTTGATACTGTTGATCACTTCGTTGTTGCGGTGATCTACAAATACCTGCCAGCTGTCCGGATGATACTTGCGCAGATCATATACCAATGCCGGATTTAAATTCTTACTCATCGCATTCATCCACGCCGCAATGGCGAACATTTCGTCAATGGCCGTCTTCGAATGCCTGATCACCTGCTCTACCATGTGGTTCTGACAGGCGAAGTGGTTGGTGGTCACCATATGTACAAGTTGCTCCTTGTTCTCGAAATACTGATACAAGGTCTTCTTACTCATACCCAGCTCGCGGGCAACATCGTCCATGGTGACACTTTTGATGCCATACCGCATGAATAGTCGCTCACAACGCTCTAATATTTTAGCTTCTTCGCTCATTTCGGGTGCAAAATTCATTCGGGAAACGCAGGAAACCAAGAGTTGTTCGAAAGTTTCCATAGTTTTTTTGAAAATTTAACATTTGTCCTGCGAAGGTAAGCGCGCCGCACTTAGGGCTACGGGCATTTGCGACTGTACCGCCGATTTTGGCGACGAACAAGGCAAATAGAAAGACGAACGGAAAACGAAGCAAAATGTGCATCCCGGCCAAATAGAGGTGCTGGCCGGAGCTGTCGAGGCAGGGCGATCAGAAGGGCACGGTAACGCCTAAAACCGGTATATACATAATGAAATCGCTATCATATGCAGTGCGGCTAATGCCTATGTCCAAACCTGCTGTGCCCAGCATGATGCGCACACCATATACACCTGTAACTGTATACAATCCCTGTAGGAGTATGTTGTCTGTAACCACATACCATTTGTTGCCGATACGGATCAATCCATTAAGCATGTAGGCCGGTTGTTCAAGGCTCTCTCCGCCAAACCAGGCATAGCCCATACCAAATGTGCCCTGCAAGTCGGGGTTACCTACAGTGACCATGCCAATTAAGGTGGTAAAATTAAATACCTCACCCTCTATCCCGCCATTGAATAACAAGCCACTCGAAACACTCGCGCCGGCATGTATATAATCAAAACCGACACGTGTAACCAGCTTTGCTGAAACCCATACAGGTGCGGGTGAACCCTCCATGATAAAGGTGGGCATCATGCCGATGGAAACGGAGAGGTG
>JAYRVB010000160.1:0-2650 GCA_041918775.1 Chitinophagales bacterium | reverse complement strand
TGATATCTTCTACGGCAACGGATACAATGTTGACGACTACCACCTGGTGATCTACAACCGTTGGGGCCAGGTGATGTTTGAAACAGACACTTTTGGCACCGGTTTAGGATGGGATGGCAAGGTAGAAGGCGTGGAACAGGAGATCGGCACCTACATCTGGCAGGTGAGTGCAGGCTTTGGCGATGGGCAGGAATTTACCGGAAGCGGTAACTTCACTCTGGTGAGGTAACAATTGAAGATTTTCTTATATGCATTATCGTTTGAGATAATGTTTATAAGCATTTCAGCCAATTGCCACCATTCCGCTCCCCTCTAAAAAAGTTGCAAAATTCTTGTCATTTGTGACAGGCAAATGCGCCGGTTCAACTATCTATACCGGTGTGAGAAATTGTGCAAGAATATTTGTTGACAGATTGTGAATTTCGCAGGGAAACCTTATCTTTGCGTTCCCAAATTATTGCGTGATGAAAAGGACGTTTCAGCCCTCAAAAAGGAAAAGAAAAAATAAGCATGGTTTTCGCGAACGCATGAAAACCAAAGATGGCCGTAAGATATTGGCCCGCCGCCGCCGTAAAGGCCGCAAAAAATTGACTGTTTCTGACGAAAGAACGATCAACCAATAATACTCACCGTGTCATCCGCGCTCCGCGCACGGGTGCCACTTTGCATAAGTCGGAGCGACTGTGCCGTGAACAAACTATTGCCTCGCTGTTTGCAGCGGGGCTTCGTTTTTTACAGCATCCGGTACAAGTGATCTACCTGCAGACAAGCCTCGATGCGCCCGTACCGGTGCAATGTATGTTCTCCGTTTCCGCAAAAAGATTTCCCAACGCTGTGGATCGCAACCGGATCAAACGATTGATGCGCGAAGCCTATAGACGCAACAAAACCACGCTCTATGACGTAATACCCGAAGAAGGCGCGCAGTTTGCCGTTGCCCTTGTATATATTGGTAAATCACTAACAACTTTTAACGAGCTGGAACCTAAAATACAATTAGCTTTATCGGCGTTAGCCACACGTATCACCACTCAAACAGAACAGTAAAATTCAGCGCGTTGAATCCCTTTTCTTATATCGTGATCATTCCGGTAAAATTGTACCAATGGCTGATATCCCCCTGGCTGCCAAATAGTTGCAGATATACCCCCACCTGCAGCCAATACATGCTCGAAGCCGTAAAAAAATATGGACCCATTAAAGGCGGATGGCTGGGCATTAAACGTTTATCCCGTTGTCACCCATGGGGTGGTCACGGTTATGATCCTCTCAAATAATCTTTATTCTTTGTCTTCAAACAAGCGCATATGATCCGAATGCTCAAGAACAAATTCACCGCAGGACTTCTGGCCGTTACGACACTTTTTGTTGGCACTTCAGCAGCAACGAGCGCCGACCTGTTTGAAGTGGCGAAAAACATCGACATATTCACCTCGGTATACAAAGAACTCAACACCTATTACGTAGATGATGTTGATCCGAATAAATTGATGCGCACCGGTATCGACGCTATGCTGGAGAGTCTTGACCCTTACACGAATTATATCTCCGAAGCAGAAATTGAAGGTTATAAATTCCAAATCACCGGAAATTATGGCGGCATTGGTGCAAGTATTCGACCTATCAATAAAGAAGCTACTGTTGTTGAATTATATCCGGGTTTTGCAGCGGAAAAAGCCGGACTAAGGGTGGGAGATATTTTAATAGAGATCGATGGTAAAAAACTAACCGCCGATAACAATGAATCCATCAGCGAATTATTACGCGGTTCACCCGGCACTACCGTACAGGTTAAAGTAAAACGCCCATACACCGATACCGAACTCAGCTTTAGCATCATGCGAGAGGATATTGATGTGAAAAATGTGCCTTATTACGGCTTTGTAGAAAATGGCATAGGCTATATCATCCTTGCACAATTTACAGAAGATGCGGGATTACATGTAGCAAACGCCTTAAAAGATCTGCAAACCAAAGATCCAAACATGCAGGGTTTGATTCTTGACCTGCGCGGCAATCCCGGAGGTTTATTACGCGAAGCGGTGAATGTTTCCAATGTGTTCATTGATAAAGGAGAGGAGATCTGCAGTACACTTGGAAAAGTAAAAGAATGGGACAAAACCTTCAAAACATTAAATGCCGCTGTAGATGCCAACATCAAACTGGTTGTACTCACCAATAGCTCTTCTGCATCAGCATCAGAAATTGTAGCAGGTGCTATTCAGGACCTTGACAGAGGCGTAGTGGTCGGACAAAAAAGTTACGGCAAGGGATTGGTGCAAACTACGCGCGATATTTCCTACAACACAAAACTTAAACTCACAACAGCCAAATACTATATCCCAAGCGGCCGATGTATACAGGCTTTAGATTACAGTCACCGCAACCCGGATGGCAGTGTAGGTAAAGTGCCCGATTCATTAAAGACCGCCTTCCAAACACGCAATGGGAGAACTGTATACGATGGTGGCGGAATAGATCCGGATATTTATGTGGAACAACAGGAATACAAAGACATCACTGCAAGTCTGATTACCAAAAATTTGATCTTTCAATACGCCACAAAATATCGCCACGAACACGAGTCCATCGGCGATGCCAAAAACTTTACATTAAGCGATGCCGAATACAACAATTTTGTCAAATGGGT
>JAYRVB010000159.1:0-3294 GCA_041918775.1 Chitinophagales bacterium | reverse complement strand
CGCAATACATGGATCTTGTGGTCGCTGGAGGCTATCGCGAGGCGCTTGCCATCCGGATGCAGGTGGATGCCACGCAGGGCCTGATCACTTACCTGGATGACCTTTATGGTATTGTGCGCTGCAATATTGCGCAGTATGAGGTTTCCGGTGCCTGAACACAGGGCTACCACTTCCTCCTGCAGACGTGCTATGGCATATATCGCTCCGCCATCCCAGGCAAAACGGTTCACTTCGGTATTGGTACGGGTGTCGATACTGTGCAGTCCGCCATGCAGATCTCCGGCCAGGATCAAATGCCGGTCGGGTAGGGTGCAGAGAGAAAAGATGTTGCCGGGTACCCGTGCTATGCCTTTGGCGTGTCCATCACCCATCAGATCCCATTCGGCGATCACGCCGTCACCACCGCCACTCAACACGGTATGGGGACTTATGCCGGGTGCAAGGGCAAATACGCCGGCACTATGGCCTGCAAAATGATGCTGCTTTTCTACATGGATCTGCGACGGCAATAACATACTGCCGCGAAATTAGGCTTTCAGCAATAAAACTTTTTAGGAACAGGGTGTGTATTGCGCACTGCGCGGCCTGCGATCAAATATCCCACACGTTCAGTTGGTTGCGCATATCGTCCATCAACTTCAACTCTGCCTGCTTTTGCGCCATTTGCTCTTCTTCGTCGGGATGGAGCTTGGTGTCGGGATCGGGAGCCTTTTCCTGTATGATGATCTCCACGAGCTTACCCTTGAGATGCTTAGGCACCTCAATATGGATGGTCTCCTGCTCGGCTCTGACAAACTGAAAAAATCTGAACATGGTGTGTGTTGTGTATCACTAAGATAGGCCTTTTCCCCTGCATGTGCAAATAATTTTGCCACAGCATCCCGAATTCAGGTAATTTCGTGCTTCATAATTGATTGTATGGCCCTAGTGCTCAGGGAACAGTATCAGCAGTTGGCCGAATACGCCGTGTGGAAGATCGAAGAAGAGGCCGAATTCTATCGCGCCGGCCTAATCCTCAACGAGTGGGAAACGAATTACCTCAACAACATCAACCACCCGCGTCGTCAACTCACCTGGCTGGCCAGCAGATACCTCCTCAAACTCCTCCTCAATACCACCGAGTTCGTCGAGTTACTCTTCGATGAACACGGCAAACCCTATGTGGCCAACGAGGATATCTATGTGAGTATCTCGCACTGCGACACCTATGCGGCGGCCATTGTTTCCAAGGTGTGTGCGGTGGGGATCGATATTGAAACCACCGACCGCGATATCTCACGAATCAGCCGGAAATTCATGTCAGGCACTGAGCTCGAACAGATACGACAACCGCAGGCCGGACAACAGCTCATGGTATACTGGGGGGCTAAGGAGGTGATCTATAAGATCTACGGCAAACGCAAACTGGAGTTCAGGGAGGATATGTATATCAAACCCTTTCTGATGGCTCCACGCGGCGATATTTATGGGGTGCTCATGAAAAATGGCCTCATAGAAGATTACCTCCTGCATTATGCCTTTACCGACACCTTCATTCTGGTGGTAGGGGTAGAAAAGGAGATACGACAACTCTCCGCACCTGCCATTTAACACGAAAAAGCCCCAACCGGTAAGGTCAGGGCTTTCCATTATGTGGTTCGATCGTCAGTTTTTAATGAAGGTAGTGCCCGTTTGCACGCCATCTGCACACAACTGCACCATATACACGCCTGATTCAAACTGCCAGGCGGGAATCGAAAGGGTGTTTTCAGCGGTTGCCGTTTGCATACTGGTCGTGTAAACCACTTTACCGGTAATGTCGAGCACACGCACATCGTAAGTGCCACCCGCAGGGGTGTTGAACCTGATGGTGAGCTCGCCGGATGTCGGGTTAGGGTAGAGGTTCAAGGCAAAAGCATCTGCATCGCTTACCGATTGCACCACCTCGCCATTATTGATATTGATGTTGTCGATATACAGGTTGTTTTCGTAATCCGTGATACAACGGAACTTAACAAACACCTGAGATTCGCCCATATAAGCGCTTAAGTCAATACTATCCGTACGCCATTCATCCGCATCCGGTTTAAAGTTAGCCGTGGTAGGTGCGGTGGTCTGAAGGTCGGGATTGGCTTTCTTATACACAGTGTTCCAGGTAGCGCCACAATCGTCGCTCACCAGCACTTCCAGGGTGTCTGAGTAGATACCACTCGCGGTATACAGGGCATAGGCCACATCAAAGGTGAACACGATGTCTGTGAGTCCGGTGAAGTCGTATGCAGGCACCACAAAATCGTCTATCTCCCCATGTGCGTCGTAGCTGTAATTGTTCATGTAGATGGAATAATCACCCAGACTGGCGCCAAAATTGGTGCGCGCCCAGGTTTTATCATCATCCGGGTTGTATTGGGTATAACCGTCGTATGGGAAGCCTGATGGTTCAAATCCTTCTATGAGGGGAAGGGCAAGCGCGCTCAAATTCACAACAAAATCAGTGGAGGCCACATTATCACTCATATCGGCATCCAGATTACCGTTCGGGTTGGAAAGGGTAACTTCTAAACTATGGTCCCCTGTCGTAGTGATGATGGTTGGCAGCGTAACCAATTCGGTAGCGCCACTCGGTAATGAACCCGTCCAGGCATAATCCATTGATGCCCCGCCGTCAACACTATACGTGATGTCTAAAGAGGTAAGCACTTCCATGCCATGGTTCTTGATCTCTACCACCGGTGTGAATTCCAGATCGCAAACGGTGCCTCCGGGCATGGCTGCCAAAGCCTGCGCATCGTAAGGCTGCAAACCGCAACCCTCTGAAGCTAAAAGCGAATAACGGTCGCCACCCGGCTCAAACAAGGCACGGGAGCGGGTTTTTTGACCGTTGGTAAACATGTTCATGCACACATCATCACTGTAGTCCATGTAGTTCATAAACATGATGCCCGGTGAGGTGGCAGAGCATACATCTGTTTTAGGGTAGCTCGGACACCCATAAGTTTCTACTTTTTGGTTAGGCGTATCATCAACGAGGTCGCTGCCTGCGCAGTTGGTATCATCACCCCAGATATGGCGGAGATCAAGCCAGTGGCCTACTTCGTGCGATGCGGTGCGACCAAGATGGTAAGGATATCCGGCATCGTTGTAACCTACATATTGATAGCCGATCACCACGCCGTCTGTATTGTCAGGACCTCCGGGAAACTGCGCATAACCCAGCAAAAAGGCGCCGAGATTGCACACCCAAAAATTGAGGTAGCTGTCGGCAGGCCATGCATCTGCACCGCCGCTGGCTGCAAACTTTACGTCGTCGTCAGT
>JAYRVB010000158.1:0-2650 GCA_041918775.1 Chitinophagales bacterium | reverse complement strand
ATTTTGACCATATGATTTTGTCGAGTGAGGGATTGGTTTCACGCGGATCCCGATAGCAATCGTGAGCGGAGTGTCTGAGATAGCCCAGGTAATTTAAGGTGATGACATTGTGGTGTACATGTATACATACATGTGTGCACCGGTGCGGTAAAATACAATGTGTGTATTAATGTTACTGCAATATTTGCCGTGTACTCCCTAACCTAGATAATTCTTTAATGCGCTGCTTGTAGTCGCTTTTCGCAAACGACGTATGGCGCGTTCTTTTATTTGTCGCACGCGTTCGCGACTGAGGTTGAAACGTTTTGCTATTTCCTCTACGGTCATTATCGGAAATCCATTGATGCCATAATATGCGGCTATAACTTCTGCTTCGCGTTCTGATAACACCTGCAGTGCACTTGCAATTTCGCTTCTGAGTGATTCTGACAACATATTGCTATCAGGTGCATCCTCACCGGTATCTGCCAATACATCAGCCATACTTCCATCATCACCATCACTACCAAGCGGAGCATCCATGCTGACATGTCGCATATTGCTCGATATAATATCACGCACATCCTCATCTTTCAAATGCAAAGTCTCCGCAATTTCTTCAGGCGTCGGCTCGCGCTCGTGTTCCTGTTCAAATTGTGTAGTGAGTCGGTTCACTTTGGATACATTGCCAGCTTTATTCAATGGCAATCTGATCAACCGCGAATGCTCAACGATAGCCAGCATGATCGATTGACGTATCCACCAAACAGCATAGCTGATGAATTTAAACCCTTTCGTTTCATCAAACTTACGCGCAGCCTTGATCAACCCTACATTGCCTTCATTGATCAGGTCACTCAGGGTCAAACCATGTCCCTGGTACTGCTTCGCCACAGACACCACGAAGCGTAGATTCGCTTTCGTCAGTTTATCCAAAGCCTGCTCATCGCCCTGTCGAATGCGGCGTGCGAGTTCTGCCTCTTCTTCAGGGGTGATCATGCCGATCTTTCCGATCTCAGAAAGATACTTCTCAAGGGAATCATTTTCCCGGCTGGTAATACTTGCAGTTATTTTTAGTTGACGCATATCAGAGTGCTTGCACTGATGTATACGTTCACAAGTTACAAAAGTTATCTCTATTGTTGTGGATGACGTAAAAATGATAACAAAGGATTAATGGTGCGGTAGTTTCCCGATAGGTATCGGGAGTGCGGTGGTGCGGTGGTGCGGTGGGGGTGTGCGCATGTGTTCGTGTGTTCAGGTGTTCAGGTGCAAAATGCAGGCGTTAGGGCTTACGTGTTTTGTTCAGGTACACCGGTATTGCCGATCATATAGCAAACCCATATTCTCGACTGTATGTTGCTACTCCTGAACGCTTGCACATGGGGCGAAGTGACATCCTGCTCTGGCGGGGTTTGCACTTGGAGCGCTGTGACATTTCGCTAATGGGGGGATGTGCACATAAAAAAACGGCCATCTAGTTCAGATGGCCGTTTTTATTTTGTTGTTCGTATCAATTTTGTGGACGTGGTGGACGCTCGAGCAGTACTTTGCGCGAGAGTTTGAATTTGCCGGTCTTTTGATCAACCTCGAGCAATTTCACACGCACTTTATCGCCTTTGTTCAATACACCGTCGAGGTTTTCGAGACGTTGCCAACTCACTTCAGAGATATGCAACAAGCCCTCTTTACCAGGCAGGAATTCAACAAATGCGCCATATGGCATGATCGACTTAACGGTAGCTTCATATTCTTCACCAACTTCCGGTATCGCTACGATGGCACGGATACGACCAAGTGCTTTTTCGATGGATTCCTGATTTGGTGATGCAATATCCACAATACCAAAGTCGCCCACTTCCTCGATAGAGATCTCTGCACCGCTTTCACGCTGCATTTCCTGAATGATCTTTCCACCAGGACCGATCACTGCGCCAATATAGTCGCGCGGGATCTGGATCTGTACGATGCGTGGTGCATGTGGCTTATAATCTTCACGTGGCTTCTCGATGGTTTTGCGCATCTCACCAAGGATATGTAACCTGCCCGCACGAGCCTGTTCCAATGCCTCTTTCAATACACCGAAACTCAAACCATCCACTTTGATGTCCATCTGCGTAGCGGTAATACCATCTACGGTTCCGGCCACTTTGAAGTCCATATCACCCAGATGATCCTCATCACCAAGAATATCACTCAAAATAGCGTAACGGATCATATTGGCTTCCGAAACCATACCCATTGCGATACCTGCCACAGGTTTCTTCACCTGTACACCGGCATCCATCAAGGCAAGCG
Source organism: Chitinophagales bacterium (assembly GCA_041918775.1). GTDB lineage: Bacteria > Bacteroidota > Bacteroidia > Chitinophagales > BACL12 > UBA7236. Next base: position 373 of record JAYRVB010000158.1, on the reverse strand, counting down.
AACCCGCACAAACGGTTGCCATCGAAGATGAACCGTTTGATTCGAGAATATCGGAAACTACGCGAATAGTATATACATTATCCTCCGGCAACGACCACTTGATAGCGCGCATAGCCAGGTTTCCGTGACCAACTTCGCGACGACCTAAACCACGCATTGGCTTGGCTTCACCGGTAGAGAATGGCGGGAAATTATAGTGTAATAAAAACTTAGATTGACCCTCGTGCACCACACCATCGATCAACTGCTCGTCCATTTTTGAACCAAGTGTTACTGTGGTGAGCGACTGCGTTTCTCCACGTGTGAAGATCGCAGAACCGTGGGTAGATGGTAGATAATCGATCTCGCACCAGATAGGACGAATCTCATCCAT
>JAYRVB010000157.1:0-5346 GCA_041918775.1 Chitinophagales bacterium | reverse complement strand
TTCCACACTTTCATCTGCACATCTGCACATCTGCACATCTGCACATTTGCACATTTGCACATTATCATTGTCATTTTCCCGCAACATCCTCGTTCCTGATAAATCTGTGACACATTGGCTGTTTTGTCAGTATAGCTTTGATGAAAACCACAATTATGAAGCGACTATCCACAAGTATTTTATGTTTAGGACTGTTTGGGTATCTCCATGCACAAAATTCCGGTGAGATCACCGGGAAGGTCATTGATTCGGAAACTCAGATTGGTGTGCCTTTTGCAAATGTGATCGTTTACCAGAATGGGCAACAGGTGCATTATGCAGAGGCGAGCTATGAAGGGTTGTACACCTGCAAACCCCTTGATCCCTCCACCTACGACCTCAAAGTGATCACCATGGGGTATGATACCGTTATGATGTCGGGGATCGTAGTACCTGCAGAAGGATTGATCTATCAGGATTTTGCGCTTACCAAAGGGGTGAGTCTGGATACATTTGAATATAAAGTCCCGCTTATATCCAAGCATACACCACAGGAGGAAACAAAAATCAAGGGTGAAGAGATCAAGCACCAGGGTAGCAACGATATTGCCGATATCGTAATGAAAAATGTGCCTAAGGTGATCCCTGTTGAACGCACCGGTGGTATGTCTATCGGTGGTTCACGCGAAGATGCCGTGTTGTATGTGGTGGATGGTGTGCGCGTGATCGGTTCTACTTATATTCCGATGAATGCCATTAAAGAAGTAAATGTTATCACAGGAGGTATTCCGGCAAATTACGGCGATTTTATGGGCGGTGTGATCGAGATCACTACCTATAATTATAGTGTGTATTAAATTTGGTTTGATTGGTTTTGGGATGGTTCTGCGACGGATCCCCATGCTGATGTTTTCGTTTGTTTGTACCACCGATGTCCTGATACGATATCGGTGGTTTTATATAAACATCCCGGCCGGATGCAGACACCGACAGGCTTATAGGGTCTGAACGTCCTATGCACAAAACCGTGTTTTTTTGAAATCGCGAATAGTCCGTACATTTATGATGAGAACGTATACTATGAAGACGAATGTGATCCTCCTCTCCGTGACTGCTGCTTTGATCGGCGGTATGAAGCTTTTAGATTTTTCAGGCTCTGCAGTGGCACCTGTTGCCACCGAAGCGGAAAACGAAAAAGGTACTGCCATCGACGAGTGGTTGTATATGCAAAAAGCTTTCCCGTACGACCGACCTGATAAGCAGGCTCAGCGCGCAGCCATTCAGCACATGGTGCAAAGCAGAAATGCAAATGCCATGATGCGGATCACTTCAGGAGATGATTGGCAACATATTGGTCCCTTCAATATCGGCGGCCGTGTACGCGATATTGTTTGTCCTCCCGGAAATGACAATACGATCTATGTTGGTGCTGCCTCAGGTGGTGTGTTAAAATCTACCGATGGTGGTGCAACCTGGGCAAATATTTTCGACACCGAGCTTACGTTGTCCGTAGGCGATATTGCCATCGACCCGATGGATACCAGCATCATCTATATCGGCACCGGTGAACCCGGCAATGGTGTGGGTTCTGTGACTTATGATGGCAATGGTATTTATCGCTCTACAAATGGCGGGGATACCTGGACAAATATCGGATTGACCACAGGAGGGAATACTGGACGCATTGCCATCAATCCACAAAATACGGATATCATTTTCGCAGCCATGTTGGGTGATCTTTTTCAGAATACACCTGATCGCGGGATCTATCGCACTACAAATGCGGGTGTCAGTTGGGAAAAAGTATTATACATCAATGATAGTACAGGTGGTATCGACGTGTGCATCAATCCCGAAAATCCTGATATCATCTATGCCTCCACCTGGGAACGCGTGCGCAGATATAATCGCCGCGATTATAATGGTTTAGGCAGCAGGATCTATCGCAGTGAAGATGGCGGTAATACCTGGGAAATGCTCACCAATGGATTGCCGACAGGTACCAATGAATTATCTAAGATCACTTTATGTATCGCACCGAGCAATCCGGATATCGTATATGCAGGAGTGGTAGGTACGGGAGATAAATTAAAAGACATTTACAAGACCACGGATGGCGGCGATTCGTGGATCGCGTTGAATTGCGCGACAGAAGTAAGCACCACCGCACAAGACAACTGGTTTGGCGGTGTGCGCGTAAGTCCGAACAATGCCAATGAAGTTTATTGGGTGGGCTTTATCACTTCCCGCAGTTTGGATGGTGGACTCACCTGGGATGAAGTAATGCCCGATGCACACGTAGATTGTCAGGCATTGTATATTTCTCCAACAGATAATGATTTCCGCATCATGGGTGGTGATGGCGGATTATTCTATACGTATGATGGTTTTGATGATTATACATTGGAACAAAATATTCCGATCACACAATTATATACCCTTGATGTGTATCCAACAGATACCTCGCGCATTATCGCCGGTGCACAGGACAATGGTTCTTTCGTACGCGATCCCGATAATTATTGGGGCTTTGTGAATTGGGGGGATGGTGTGAGTACAAAATTTGTACCTATAGATGAAGATTCTTATTTCGGGAATTATCAATACGGTGGTTATTATGGTGTGGTGGATGGTATCGAACGCTATGCCTGGGGATTTGAAGGTGGAGAACGCTTCAACTGGCGCAGCCCGATAGAAGTGGATCCGACTGATCCAACAACCATTTATTTTGGTGGTAATCATGTATACAGAAGTACAGATTATGGTTCTTCTGTAAATCGCATTTCAGATGACCTGACCAATGGAAGTCAGGGTATCGGACTCACCTTCGGTTCCATATTTACGATACACAATGCACCGGCTAACACTGACTACATTTATGTAGGCACTGATGATGCCAACGTATGGCGCACCTCAAATGGTGGCGATGATTGGGAATTGATCACAGATGGATTGCCTTATCGCTATTGTATGAGTATAGAAACGCATCCGGCCAATGCAGAAGAAGTATATGTCGCTTTCAGCGGATTCCGCTGGGCAGAAAGTATCGCACATATTTACAAGTCAACCGATGCAGGAAGCACCTGGACACCAATAGACGGTGATCTGCCGGATATACCGGTGAATGATATTCAGGTATTCACCACAGGTGATACAACCGGTATCGTGATCGGTACGGATGTGGGCTGTTATTACAGTTATGATGGTGGGGCACATTGGACCGCTCTTGGCAGTGAAATGCCGATCGTTTCTGTGTATGAGATGTATTACGATACACATACAAATTACCTCTTCGCAGGCACATACGGCAGAGGCGCGTGGAAGATAGAAATGCCGAAGGCAGAACCCAACGTACAGGTGTCGGACCTCAGCACAGCACTTAGCCTTACGATCTATCCAAATCCCGCTGACGATGTTGCCGGTGTGCATTTCAACAGAAGGGTAGAGGAGGCCACGGTAGACATCTTTGCATTGGATGGCAAACGCATCGCCACCTATCACTTTACCGAAGTGCGTGATGCTGAACTGCCGATAGAGGCACTGGCGCCGGGTCAGTATCTGATGCAGGTGCATGCCGCAGGCACTACGATCGTGAAGCCGTTGGTGAAGATCTAAGCGTTTGCGCAATCCATTGCTATGCATTAACTTTGTGTTTTAATGCAAAGCCGCATTATACTGGATAGTGCCAAGTTCCGACTCACCATTGAGCGGCTTTGTCATCAATTAATCGAAAATCACGGAGACTTTTCTAATGCCTGCATCATCGGCGTGCAGCCACGTGGTGTGCAATTAGGTAAACGCATTGTGTCTACACTGGAAGAACTCCTTCCGGGTGTAAAGATCAAATTCGGCGTACTGGATACCACTTTTTATCGCGACGATTTCCGTCATCACGATAAGCCCCTGCTTGCAGAAGAAACCGACATCGACTTTGTGATCAAGGGCAAACAAGTGATCCTGGTCGATGATGTTTTTTATACCGGTCGCACCATCCGCAGCGCACTCGATGCATTGCTCGATTTCGGTCGTCCCGCCAAGATCGAATTGCTGGTGTTGATCGACAGGCGATTGAGTCGCCATGTGCCTATATCACCGGATTATGTCGGCAAAACCATAGACGCCGTTACCAGCGAAAAGGTGCGCGTAGAATGGAGCGAAAACGGTGCAGATGATCGCGTTTGGATAGTACCACACAACCCATAATATGAGTAACCTGAGTGTCAACCATCTGATCTCCATCAAAGACCTTCAACCGGAGGACATTCATCTTATTCTCAATACAGCTGATAACTTCAAGGAAGTACTGAATCGCCCGATCAAGAAAGTGCCCACACTTCGGGATATCACTATTGCCAATATCTTTTTCGAAAATAGTACCCGCACACGCATCTCCTTCGAGCTCGCTGAAAAGCGACTGAGTGCTGATGTGATCAATTTTTCGGCATCCGCATCTTCGGTAAAAAAAGGAGAAACACTGATCGATACAGTGAATAATATCCTTGCCATGAAAGTGGATATGGTGGTGATGCGCCATCAGAGTCCGGGTGCACCTGTGCTGCTCAGCAAACACATCAAAGCGAATATTGTAAACGCGGGTGATGGCACACATGAACATCCTACGCAGGCGCTGTTGGATGCATTCAGCATCATGGAGAAACTCGGAGAGGAGCGGGGAGAGCGATTAAAAGACCTCAAAGGCGTGAAGGTGGCCATCATCGGTGATATACTGCATTCGCGCGTGGCCGGTTCCGGCATTTATTGTCTGAAAAAACTCGGCGCGGAAGTCACACTGTGCGGACCACCGACCTTAATGCCTCGTTATATCGAAACACTGGGCGTGCGCGTGAGTCACAATGTAAAAGAAACCCTCGAATGGTGTGATGTAGCAAATGTGCTGCGCATCCAATTGGAGCGACAGGATATAAAATTCTTCCCTTCACTGCGCGAATATTCCCTGTATTATGGCATTGATAAAGACATGCTGGATGCCCTCTCTAAAAAGATCATCATCATGCATCCAGGACCTATCAACCGCGGCGTAGAACTTACCAGCGATGTAGCAGACAGTAAACAATCCATCATCCTGCAACAGGTAGAAAATGGTGTTGCGGTAAGGATGGCGGTGTTGTACCTTTTGGCCGGGAAGCTGGACAATAATTAGTGGTTATTGTTACCTGGTAGTTTTTTCGGTGTTTATTGGTATAATCGATCTATTGGAACGAGTGTGCAAGTTAGCAAGTAAGCAAATTAGCAAGTTAGCAAGTGTGAAAATGCAAATCGACTCGGGTTGGGATGTTGCTGTGCTCCATGTGCAAGTTAGAAAGTAAGCAAATGAAGCAAAGCGATATCCCGCCTTAACGCATAGCC
>JAYRVB010000156.1:0-5665 GCA_041918775.1 Chitinophagales bacterium | reverse complement strand
GTAACTAATTTCAATCCTGATTATTCCTTCACCAAACAATACGATGCCCGCGGCCAAAGCACCATCAGCACAAGCTGGATCTTCGCCCTCGGCAAAACATGCCAGATCGGCTCCCTGAACGTCCCCCTCAACGCCTTCTATACCATCATGGACAATGGCAGTTATGCAGGAGTGAGTTTTGGGTTTAATGTGGTGAAGAAATAGTTACTGATAACAATACAAGCAATAAAGCCTCCTGTTCGGGAGGCTTTATTGCTTGTACCTTTATCTGTATGCATCATTTTTTCAACAAGGTCAGTGCCTGTTGCACATCCGGATCTGTTTTGCATTTCAAAGTATAATACATATCAGTGCCCCATAGAAAACCTGCAATGTGCGCTCTACATGCTTGCAACACGATTTCTTGCGCACGCTGCATATCTTCCGGTCGGTAATCCATAGGACCAAAATAATTTTCAGGATCTGCATCCCATTGTTGAATATAGGCTTCAAAATCCGCAACGAATGAAGCATCCGGCGGAAAATGCTTCTCTAAGTCGGCATAACGGGAAAATGATTGAATGTATGCCCTGTTTTGTATATAGCTTACCAGGGCCATACGAAGGAGGTAGTTTCTCTCTTCCAGGGCTTGCACCAACTTGCGAACTGCTGTTGTATCTGTATAACTAAAATGATCAGGTGTGATCCCCCAATTGGGAATCAATTGCGCAATACTATCAGCATGGGTACTGTCAGTTGTATAAATAATTTCACCTGATCTGGTGTACGTATAGGTGCTTTCAATAAAAGGCTGCTGTATACAAACTCCCTTAGGCGTATAATATTTTTCGGTAGTGAGTTTTACCGCCTCCAGAGAGTCCTGAATCGGAAAAATCTGCTGCACCAATCCTTTACCAAAGGTTCGCTGGCCAACAACCATTGCCCTTTCATTGCCTTGTATTGCAGCGGTAAGTATTTCACCGGAACTCGCTGTATTGGCATTCACAAGTAAGATCATCGGGCCTTTTTCAAATAAACCACCTGAGGTGGCAAATACATCATTGCGACCGCCACGACCTTCCGTGTATACCATAAGCGCGCCTTCCGGGAGAAACTCATCTGCAGCCCGCGTAGCCTGCTTCATATAGCCCCCCGGATTATCTCGAAGATCAAATATTAATTGACGCATACCTTTTGCGAGCAAAGATTCCAATGCTGCGTGGACTTCCTGCGCTGTATGCGAAGTAAATCCTGTAAGTTTGATATATCCGGTGCGATCATCCAGCATGACTGCAGCGGATACACTGTTGATGTGAATCTGTTCTCTGATGCATGTAGCTATAACCGGCTTCTGATCATTACGCAATAGACTGATCTTTACCTCTGTGCCTACCTCGCCGCGCAAACTTTGCATAACAGTCCAATAATCCAATTCTCCCGACTCGAAGTGCTGATCATCGATCTGCACGATGCGATCTCCCACTTTCAATCCTACACGAAATGCAGGTGTTCCCTCAAACACCTGACTCACCAATATCTGCTGATCAATAATATCAAAAGCAAGTCCAACGCCTCCAAATGAACCCGACAAATCTGACATGAACATTGTGTAGGCATCAGGATCAAAATAGGTGGCGTAAGGATCGAGTTTATATAGTAGTTTGCGAATTGTCGCAGAGTCATTCAAATAATCACTTACCATCTGCTCGACTATGGAATCAAAATTGATCGATTCCATATAATGATTCCGCACCAATGCAGAAATTTCGTCAAATCGATCTGCAGTTCTTGGTTCTTGGGCATGCACAATTAGAGGACATAATAAATACATCAGACAAAACAGAAACCACTTCATATACATAATTTTTTTGTTTCTAATGCCCACCGGATACATTTACTTACAACCACAACAACAATCACTTAAAGCGATAGCCCATAACACATTGGTATGGATCATCAATATCTGGATATGCGGCTCTACCGAATTAGTCGAATTTAAATTAACTGCTGTGATGGAAGGCAAAGAAAATCCGGGAACACATGGCATAAAGGTAGCGAATCCATCCTGCGCCGTCTTCAGATGATTGAAAATGACGGTTTGCATTGCCCCTGACATTGGCGCCGCCTGGCACATTCTGCTGCTGGCGTGTGCTTGTGCTGCACCCATGTGGATTCCTAATGTGTAAAGCGACATCAGGTCTGTTCCACAATCGAGTTTCACCTTGGCAACCGCGGACTGGATCTCCTTGATTGTGGCTTCTATTTCCGCAACCGCACCTACGTTGGAAAGTTTAGGTAATTTTTCAATGAGGACATCTAATTTACTTACATCGTAGGGCACACATTTCACCAATAATAATGCCTCCTTTGCATTGCGGATCACCGCCTGCATATCGGCAATTGCTGCAGGTTGCATCACTGATGGTTCATGCGCAGCTCGTCCCCAGGCGCTGCCTAATCCGCCTATCCCTGCATAAAATATACTGAGTTCTTTTCTGCATAAAGTGGAGGGCGTGCCGGTGACCGCTCCGCTTGTGCCGCTCGTAGTATTGGTAGTGGATGTACCCTGCATGACAGTAAATGTAGAGCGACACATCACAGTGTAGCCGTTATTAAAATATCCGCGCACTTCGTATGTGCCCGGTGGTAAGGCATTGAAAGTGAGGGCACCGGAACGCTTGCCCTCGGTATATAACCATTGTTGCGACTGATCATCCTTTTGAGTTTGTTCTGCCACGGCAATCCAATCCGCTGCATTTCCGGGAAAGTTGGAGAAACTGACAACAATCTTTTCCTGTTGCGTATAACTTGATTTTTCGGTAGAAGCTTTCGCGAATTCATCCGGATTTGCAATGCCTACGCTGAATCCGTAGCGTACGCGTACGGTATACTCATTCTTAAAATACCCGCGCACCTCATACTCGCCGATCGGCAAAGCCGGAAAAGTGACTGAGCCGGAAGCAGTACCACCAGTATAATACCATTGTAATGATTGATCATCCGGCTGTGCCGGTCGTGCGATGGCCAGCCAATCCTGATGATGGGCGGGGAATCCGCTGAAACTCACAATGATCTTATCTCCGGGCGCCACCACCGGACTTTGCGTGGAAACACTCTGGGCGAATACTCCTGCCGAAACTCCGATCAGGAGTACTAATACTAAGTGTATTTTCATAAGTAGGCCTTTGTATATGAAGATAAGATGTTTTCAGGGTTGTTTTAACGAAAGTCCGGACTTTAACACTCAAAGGCATTTCCAAAGTTAATCGCCTGATCTTTATAGCGGGCAATAGCATGTTTCTATCACAATTGCACAGCACTTAAATTGGGGTGGGTTTATTCCTGATCATATACAGATACAACTGCCTGATGCTCGTAAACAAACTAAACTTTGCCTTGAGCTCATATATCAAGCTATCGACAACTTATGGATTCCGGATGAGGCGGAGATTACATTACTCATTTATGTTTGCAGTTAATAAATTACCGGTATACAAGTGTTATCAGAAAATTTGTTGTTTCGGGGTAGTTCCTTGTGACAATAGAAGCATTATTGCAAAAAAAAGAGACTGCCTGTTAAGACAGCCTCTTTTTTACATGTATACTGTTTGCATCAACGTTGGATGATCACTCGCTGAGTGGTCAGATTACCCAGTGCGTCCTGGAATGTTACGCAGTACATTCCGGAAGGCAGATCGGTTGATGGTATGGTGAATGTTTGATCTATCTGGTTAATATATACCGACTCAGTGAAAATCACCTGTCCGGCAATATCACTCACACGCAACATGGCATCACCGGCACTCATACCTTGCAAGCTTACGGTAAAGTAGTCGCTTGCCGGATTCGGCCAAAGGGACATTTCCAATGCTACAATATTACCATTGCGGCAATCGTCGTTCACCACCAATAGTTTTGATGCACTGGTGCAACCGTCAGCATTTGCCAGACAATAGAATTTACCCGGAATGGTAGTGGTGTATGCGTTACTGGTTGCACCCGCAATTAAGGAATTGTTTCTGTACCATTGATAGGTAAGTCCGGGCATGGCTGGAATGTTCATGGTTACCGGTCCACCACAGAGATCAGTTACACCCGCAGGTGAAATGGTCAGTCGTTCTGCATATTTTAATTTGATCTCAGAGCTGGTACTTTCGCATGCACCGGTAGTTACCACTGCGCGGTACTTTCCATTTTCGGATGCATAATACATCGCATCCGTAGCACCAGGAATATCAACGCCATTTCGTTGCCATTGGATATTTGCCCCATCAGTGGTAGCTGTAAGCATAGTGCTTGCTTCGAAACAAATTAAAGTGCTTTCCGACTCAATGGTTACGGTTGGTGCAACATCCGCAACCACTTCTATAGTATTGGAAACACCGGAACAACCACCAGAGGTAACTGTCAAACTATAAACACCGCTGGTACCGGTTGTAATTTCTGGTGTAGTTTCGCCATTGCTCCACAGATAAGTATCGTAGACTGCATCTGCGCTCAGTGTAACATCTGTTCCGCAAATGAGCACTGGTCCGTCGGCACTTATCACCGGTGTTGGATTTGGGTTAACCGTTACTGTGATCGTACCGGAAGTTGCCGTGCAGCCATTGATATCGGTGATGGTTACAAAATACGCTCCTGTTGAAGATGCCGTGAGCGACTCAGTAGTAGCTCCGGTATTCCAGAGATATGACTCAGCTTCCGATGCTGTCAATTCAACATTACCCCCTTCACAGAAAGTAGTTGGACCACCGGCGCTGATGGTGGCAACCGGTTCAGTATATTCAATCACCGTAGTTACCATGGAAGTAGCAAAACATCCGTTGATATCGGTAACAGTTACGGAATAATCACCACTGGCATCTGCCAAAATCGATGCAGTAGTAGCGCCTGTATTCCAGAGATACGACTCAGCAGCAGAGGCATTCAGCATCACGCTTCCACCTGCACAAAAAGCAGTTGCTCCGTCGGGTGTGATCGTTGCGATCGGATTCGCAAACACGGTTACCGTGATCGTATTCGATGTATTTGCGCCATTCGTGCAATAATAATCTCCTGAAGCGTCCACTACAATGCTTTGAGTGGTTTCACCGGTATTCCAAACGTTGCCGGTAATTTCGGATGAAGTAAGGGTAACTGTATTGCCATCGCAGAATTCTGTTGGCCCTTCAGCAACGATGGTAACGCTACCGCATGCTTCAACAACTACTTCGATAGTGGAGGTAATATCAGAACATCCGGCTGCAGTATAAACAGTCGCAGAATACAAACCTGAGGTAGTTACAAGAATAGACGAAGTGGTTTCTCCGTTGTTCCACAAATACGTATCACCACCGGATGCAGTTAAAGTAACGGATTCGCCGCTGCAGAAAGTGGTTGGTCCATCAGCGTTGATCGCAGCAATTGGATTTGCATTGACAGTTACTGTTGTAACTTCTGACATATCCATACATCCATTATCGTCGGTGATCTCCACGGAATAATCGCCTGAGCCGGTAACCAGAATGGAGGCAGTTGTTTCGCCATTGCTCCATAAATAAGCAGCAGCTTCGTTAGCAGTAAGTGTAACGCTTTCGCCATCACAGAAAGTAAGCATGCCATCAGCAGAAACGCTGGCAACAGGAAGTGCATTTACTGTAATGTGTATCGGATCGGAGATAGCAGTGCAACCGTTTTTGGTGAGTAT
>JAYRVB010000155.1:0-4036 GCA_041918775.1 Chitinophagales bacterium | reverse complement strand
GGTGTGGAAGTGTCGAGGTGTGGAAGTGTGAAGATTACAAATGAGCATCCAAATAACTGTAAAGTAACTGAAAATGGATACTGAACAAAATAAAAAAATCGCACCTGCCATTGAGGCACATGATCTTACTGTTTCGTATAGCCGGAAGCCGGCTTTGTGGGGGGTGGATTTTACGGTGCCTGAGGGGAAGCTTGCGGGGATCATTGGTCCGAATGGTGCGGGGAAGTCTACGCTGATAAAAGCGATGATGGGATTAATTCCTGTGGATAGTGGTTATGTGCAATTATTCGGCAAACCATTGAGCGATGTACGGAAGCGCGTGGCGTATGTGCCTCAGCGCGGGAGTGTGGATTGGGATTTTCCGGCCAGCGTTCTTGATGTCGTGATGATGGGCAGATATGGCTTGCGCGGTGTGTTTGGTCGTATGCGTAAAGAAGATAAACTCATTGCATTGGAATGTCTGGAAAAAGTGGGCATGCAGCGCTATATCAACCGGCAGATCTCTCAGCTTTCGGGCGGACAACAACAGCGGGTTTTTATTGCGCGCAGTCTGGCTCAGGATGCAGATCTGTATTTTATGGATGAACCATTTGCCGGCATAGATGCCACTACAGAGCGCACCATCTTTGAATTATTGCTGGCCATGCGCGCCGAAGGCAAAACCATCCTGGTGGTACATCACGATCTGCAAAGCGCGTATGTGTATTTTGACTGGATGATTTTACTAAACACACAACTCATTGCGAGCGGACCAAAGGATGAAATTTTTGTGCCGGAATATTTACAAAAAACGTATGGCGGAAAAATTGATCTTCTGGCGCGTGTGGGTGAAAAATTAAGTGAATTACAAGTACCTCCAAGGGAAAAGAAATAAGGGTATGGAAGATCTTATACATTTTCTTACACTTCAGGACCCCAATGTGCGATTTGTGGTAATAGGCATGATCTTGCTGAGCATTAGTTCGGCAAGCGTTGGCACTTTTGCATTTTTACAAAAACGCGCCCTCACCGGTGATACGATCGCGCACAGTGTGTTGCCCGGCATATGTCTGGCGTTCATCATGTTTGACACGCGCAATTTATGGGTTTTATTGGGAGGTGCTTTTGTTACAGGATGGTTATCGATTTTGGCCGTGGATTATATTACCGCAAAAAGCAAATTGAAACCAGATACGGCAATTGGTTTAATACTGAGTGTGTTTTTTGGCGTGGGAATTGTACTACTCACCTATATACAACAAACAGGAAATGCTGCGCAAAGCGGATTGAATAATTTCCTGTTTGGTAAAGCAGCGGCCATGCAGCCGGAAGATATTATCACCATGGGAATTGTGTCGGTGGTCATCACCATAGTGGTGTTGATCGGCTATCGCTCCTTTATGGTGTTGAGTTTTGATGCGGCATTTGCGCAATCTTCAGGCTTGCCGGTGAAATTATTGCAACTCACGCTTACCACCATCACGGTCATTGCTGTAGCGGCCGGTATTCAGGCAGTGGGCGTTGTACTGATGGCGGCGATGTTGATCACGCCTGCTGCTGCGGCAAAATATTGGACAAATTCACTGCGTGTGATGTTGTTACTGGCTGTGCTGTTTGCGATCATTGGCAGCATTGTAGGGGTGTATGTTTCATACAGCAACAACAAAATGCCTACAGGCCCCTGGATCGTTACCATGATCTCGGCGATCGCTTTGAGCAGTATCATACTCGCACCTAAAAAAGGCGTTGCCTGGAAATGGATACGCCGGCGACAATACATCAACAAGTCGCTGCGCGAAAATATTTTGAAAGAGGTGTATCATCTCGAAGAAAAAAATCCTGGAAAGCATTTATTTACCAAGCAGGAGATTTTAACCGAGCGTCCTATGCCGGTGCGCACTTTGGACCGAGGATTCAGCATGTTGTTGCGTCGCAGGTTGATCGCGCGCGTGGCGGGTGGGTATATACTTACCGTACAGGGAAAATCAGAAGGTATGCGCATTACGCGTATTCACCGATTGTGGGAATTGTACCTGACGCAGCAACTCCAATTGCCAAGTGATCATGTACATGATGATGCAGAAGGTATAGAGCACGTGATCACGCCTGATATGGAAGCCAGATTAATTGAATTACTCAATCGTCCGGAAAAAGATCCACACGAACAAACCATTCCTTATAACTGATATGTTGACAGATGCTTTTTGGATCATATTGACCGGTAGTTTGGTAGCCGTTTCATCGGGGCTGTTGGGATGTTATTTGATCCTGCGCAAACTAGCCATGGTGGGTGATGCCATATCGCATGCGGTATTACCCGGCATAGCCATTGCGTTTCTGATCTCCGGTTCGCGCAGTTCGGTGCCTATGTTGATCGGCGCTGCTGCTATCGGTATGTTATGTACGGTGATGATCGAATTATTCCATAAAAAAGCAAGGCTTCAGGAAGATGCGAGCATTGGCATCAGCTTTACCTGGTTGTTTGCTATCGGGGTAATTCTGATCACGTATTTTGCAGACACCGTTGATCTCGATCAGGAATGTGTTTTGTATGGCGATATCACTTTTGTAAATTTTGAAACCTGGGCAGGCATTCCAACAGCCGTTTGGATGCTTGGCGTTTTGTGTCTGGTGATCATCGGCTTGATACTAATTGGTTACCGCGGATTGTTTTTGACCACATTTGATCCGGATTATGCTATTGCTTTAGGCATCTCCACTACCCTTTGGCACTATACCCTGATGGGCGCTGTTTCGTTGACCACGGTGATGAGTTTTGAAAGCGTTGGTGCCATTCTGGTTGTTGCGTTTCTGATCGTTCCCGGTGCGACGGCCTATTTATTGACACATGACCTGAAAAAAATGCTGATCATTTCGGTGATCACCGGCGTGGTGGCTAGTATTTCTGGTTATTACCTGGCAGCCTGGTTAAATGCTTCTGTGTCGGGAGGGATGGTTACCGTGCTGGGCCTCTTGTTTACGATCGCTTTTATTTTTTCACGAATACGTCCAAATCAGTTCACACCTGAAATTTCAAGCATATGAAACATGGTATCCTTAGTTTCCTTATGTGCACCTTATGCACACCATGGGCGAAAGCGCAAACAACAGAGCCGATGGTGACCGATCGTCCTGATCAAACGGAAAGTCCTTTTTTAGTGCCGATCGCGCATGTGCAGATTGAGGCAGGCGTTGCGCAATTTACGACGAAGAACAGCGTCGCAGATCAGTATACCTCGAGCCTGCCTGCTGTGCTGGGCCGGATCGGGTTAATGGAATTTGCTGAACTGAGGATTGGTGGCAATAACGACCTACTGCATGCTGAGGGACAGGATATTTCCAACGGGTATTGGGAGAGATCTGTATTTGCCGGACTAAAAATGCCGATCTATAAAGGCAAGGGTGATGTGACGAGGATCAGTTTTATTGGTCATATCAAACTTGAATCTCCACCAGAAACATTTTTTGATGATGCGGGTTCCATTACCCTAATGCCGGATTTCCGCTTTACTGTGCAGCATAGTTTTCTGCCCTGGTATGCGCTATCTTACAATGTGGGTTGTGTATGGGAAACATACGCAGATCAACCGCATTATTTATACACTTTATCTCATGGATTCAGTGTAACTGATCATATCGGAGCCTTTGTTGAAATATTCGGACAATTTTCACGGGAAAATTATGCTGAAGAGCATATGATAGATGGCGGTTTCACCTGGATGTTATTTGATAAAATGCAATTTGATGCATCGGGTGGAATTGGCATCAATGAGCACGCACCTGATTATTTTTTAAGCTTCGGGTATAGTTTGCGATTGGCGTTGTAAGGATGACATAGCGCTCAGGAAATCAGGTAGAATTCGGGTTAGTTGTTTGTGACTACCTGGCGATATGTTGATGTGTGTATATACTTGTTAGGTTGTTTTCTCGCAAAGGCGCGAAGGCGCAAAGAGGATACATTTGGTCTTGGAGGACTACATCTTCGTGAGCCCATTTTACCGCAAAGGCCTCGAAGGTAGGCGCAAAGGAACGTAAAGGGGATACAATTTGGAGTGCG
>JAYRVB010000154.1:0-5859 GCA_041918775.1 Chitinophagales bacterium | reverse complement strand
TCATCCTCTTCTTCCTCCTCGTGACCACCTTCCCTGCGTTTGCGATGTTCACCTGTACCCTGGTCGCCAATACTGTGTCCTGCATCATCCTCATCCGCATTGATATGACATTTGATACAATTCGTGATGTTGTAAATACCTTCCTCTGCATGTTCCGATACCATTTCCTTTTCTGAATGTTCGTGGCACCCGTAACAAGTATATGCTTTAAAATCACCTTTGGTATGACAGGTGCTACAGCGCACATTGTGGTCACCATCGAGCACAAAATACTTATCGTGATCGAAAGTGGCGGGCGACCATGCGGTTGTGCCGTGACATTTTGCACACGTGGTAGTTGTTACCGACACATGCAATGCGTCTTCAGGTGCGGCATGACATTTTACGCAATTTTGTTTGTCGGAACTTATAATATGCGCATGATCAAATGTCGCCACAGATGCCCAGCTTTTTGTTCCGTGACAAGTACCACAATCTGTTGACACCAGCGTATGCATAGCATCCTCAGGTTGGGCATGACAGTTTGTGCATTTAAGGGTGCGGATATTGCCCAGCATATCATGCTCAAATGAATTGATCGCCACAAGAGGAACCCGGCCTTTATGGTCGTCGTGACAAGCTACACAGGATCGGTCTTTGAGTTCTGCGTGAAATAAAACCTGTTCCTGAAATGCAGTGTTGGTATCTCTGCCTATTTCAGCGGGGTCGTGACAAGTGATGCAGTTTGCATTTGGAATTCCCCAAAAAGGTGCATGACAGCTATTGCAGGAATTATCCAGTTCAGCATGTGCTTCCTGCAAAGGGCCCGGATTTATCATCTGATGTGGAAATTTCACCACCAGCACCACGATAAAAATGGTGATCATCAAAAGTACGATCCTGTTCATGTGCCGTACATTATGGCCGTAACAATGTGCACGAGAGAAAAGATCGCCAGAAAATAGGTGATCGGCATGTGCACCGTTCTCCATTTTTTCATGGCATCTACCATTACGGCATCAAATAATAATAACTGATCTATCTCATCAGGTGTTTTACCTGCATCCAACAATTCCTTTCGCTTGAGCTTGAAATGTTCCGTTGCTTTTTTGAGGATATATTTTCCGACCAGGCCACTCGCCACGGTCAGGAGCATCATCAGCACGGCCAGCCAGGGCAATAGCGCATTGAAATGTATTCCGGCATGCACCAGTATTAACACAGCACCCATCCATGCGCCATATTCATGCCACTCGAGCAGCTTTTTGGGCGATCCTGCGTGCATGATCTTGCGTTTGCGCAGACTATACACAAACGAACTGATCACCAATGCGGTGCCGATATATCCGAGGTAAATCCCGAGGTGCACCCAACCGACACGATGTAAGATATAATCCAACACCACCGTAAGGGCTATCATGGTAAGATACCACTGCAGAAATGGCAACATGAATCGGGTAAAAATATCATTTTTGACTGCGGGCATTGATCCGATCCATATCGAACAAGAGCGATATGGCCTGCATCAAAATTGGATCAGAAAAGTCAGCTATTTGATGATTTAAGTCAGTTACACTTGAGAAATTTGATGTGTGTAACCCATCAACAAGCATCGACCCCACGCATAATGAGATGCACTAGAATCAATTTCCTGAACATGATGATCTCAGAACAGCTTTGTTTGCTTTCCGTCCTTACCGGCAGCATCTTCCTTGTCGATATCCCATTCAAGCTGGGTACCCACTTTTACGGTGCTGTCTTTCGCTTGTACTTCCTTTTCCGGTTCCGGCGCATCCGCAGGCGGCAACCCGGTCACTTTGCGGATCTCATAGCTGCTCATGCGCTTTCCCTGGCTTTTCCAGCCTTTCACATCAATAAAGGATTCCACTTCCAGTACTTCAGGCACTTCTTCCTGTTTGCGCCCTTTCACCAACACCATTTCTACACGTGGCTTTTGCGCGGTGGAGGCAAAATACAATTTAGAGCCGGCAGCCTCAGATATGAATAAATATTTTTTATCGGGTACGATCGCTTCAATATAAAACCGCTTCACAAACATCTGTTTCTGCTCATTATCCCAATATGCCGCTGAAACCACTTTTTGTTCGTTGAATTTTTCCAGCAATAGCACATCGCGCATTTCATAGCGGTTGCTCAGTTCAAAATTGGTAAGCTCGTAATTACCATCGCGATAAATCACTAGCAGGTGATCACCGGTATCAAATTCACCGAGATATCGTCCTCGTGCATCTACATTCAGGCGGCCAACAGTTTCATCGATCCACAATTTGCGACCACCCAATGTGGAGGTGCCTTTCTCCTTTTGTACGATCTTGCGCAATGGGTATTTGGTAATGGTATTGCCCATGCTCGAGCGACCCTTTACGGCCAGCTCACTGAAATCAAAATCAAATTGCTTGTGTATCGCGCGTGCATTCGGATGCAACTGCAGACTCACCACTTCGCTCTCACTGTTCGGATTGGCAGAAAAATACCACACCTTGCTTTTCGGATTGCCCTGCGTGAGGTCGTATTCCTTATCGCGTGTGATGGCGGTGACATTAAATCGCTTGGCAAATGATTTACCCGATTTGCTATCTGTGTAGATCATGTGATAGGTCATGCGCTCATCTTCCTTCTTCCACACATTGGCATACAGGATCTTTTTACCGATAAATACTTTATCGGCAATGCGCACCACTTTCATCTTGCCGTCTTCCGTAAACGCAACAATATCATCGATGTCGGAACAATCGCAAATGAATTCATCTTTCTTTAATCCGTAACCGATAAATCCTTCTTCGCGGTTCACATAGAGTTTCGCGTTGTTGGCCACCACCGCTTTCGCTTCAATGGTGTCGAATTTCCGGATCTCCGTTTTGCGCTCGCGACCTTTGCCATATTTGCGGAGCAGCTCTTCAAAATATTTGATCGCATAATCTGTAAGGTGACGCAAATGGTGCTTCACCTCCTTCATTTCCTTTTCGAGCTCGCGAATATATTCATCCGCCTTAAAGGCATCGTAACGCGAAATTCGTTTGATCTTGATTTCAGTCAATCGAACAATATCTTCTTCGGTCACCTCGCGCATTAACTTCGACTTGTGCGGCTCCAGTCCTTTGTCTATCGCTTTGATCACCTCTTCCCATGTCTCACATTCTTCTATGTCGCGGTATATCCTGTTCTCGATGAATATTTTTTCCAGCGAGCTGAAATGCCATTTCTCATTGAGTTCCTCCAAACGGATATCCAGTTCACGTTTGAGGAGTTCTTTGGTGTTTTTGGTACTTCTGCGCAGGATTTCATCCACAGAAAGAAAGAGCGGTTTATCGTCTTCGATCACACAGGTGGATGGCGATATCGATATCTCACAATCAGTAAATGCATACAACGCATCAACCGTCACATCCGGCGAAATACCCGGCGCAAGTTCGATGAGCACTTCTACATCCTTTGCGGTATTATCCGTTACTTTTTTGATCTTGATCTTTCCTTTATCATTGGCTTTGATAATGGATTCTATGAGTGATGATGTGGTGGTGCTGAATGGTATTTCCCGAATAGCAATGGTCTTTTTATCTACCACTTCTATCTTCGCGCGACACCTCACCTTACCCCCGCGTTCGCCGCGATTATATTCTGTCACATCGATCATGCCACCCGTGGCAAAATCAGGAAGAATTTGAGTGTCATTTCCTTTGAGCACTTCGATACTGCCCAGTATCAACTCACAGAAATTATGCGGCAACACTTTTGTGCTTAAACCCACGGCAATGCCTTCCACACCCATGGCCAGCACCAATGGAAATTTCACCGGCAGGGTGACAGGTTCAGCTTTGCGGCCGTCGTAACTCAATTGCCATTCGGTGGTGTCTTTATTGAACACGACCTCCAAGGCGAATTTCGACAAGCGTGCCTCGATATAACGCGGAGCAGCGGCATCGTCGCCGGTGCGCACATCTCCCCAGTTTCCCTGTGTTTCAATGAGCAGGTCTTTCTGCCCCATGTTCACCAATGCCTCACCGATGGCGGCATCACCGTGCGGGTGATATTGCATCGTTTGACCGATCACGTTGGCCACCTTGTGAAAGCGCCCATCATCCATCTCGCGCATGGCGTGCAAAATGCGTCGCTGCACCGGTTTCAACCCATCCAGAATATCGGGCACCGCACGCTCCAGGATCACATAACAGGCATAATCCAAGAACCAATCTTTATACATGAGAGACACATGAGTACTCGATTGCTTGATCGGCACTATATTTTCAGATGATTCTTCCTTTTGAGGTTCTTGCTTCTTCTTCGCCATCGCTTCTTATCAGAAAGGGTAAAAATAGGTGCTGTGTACCTGTATTGTGACACGAGTTTTCCACGTTTTTAGTGGGGTTGGGGAAAATATGCATCGGCGTAGATCGAAATGTAATCGCTAAAAGTTACCTGATCATCTTCAGAAAAACCGGATATGCCTCCCACTTGCACCCCTCTTGCGTGTACACCTTACCCCACGGCAAACTGCAGGCTATACAAAAATGGCAAAATGCCTGCCAGGCAGCCTATTGCGATCCGGTCAGAGAAACAAGCCTGTACACGTTCAGGACAAACAGCCACTTCCGCATGCCAAAAGACACAGGCCAGGCTATACCGAACCCTGCTTTGGCACTAAATTCAGGCAAATCTCGTACCGATCTCCCATGTGTGCCACCTAAATGATTGATATTCAGTTACTTATAAACGCACCACATACCGTTTTATCCTAGGGCTTTGTGCAATTCGATGTCGTGGAAAGGGCAATCCGGACAAGTAAGGATGGGACAGAAATCGGCGATTTTGCAAAACATTGAGTTTCACCCAACTTTTCCGGGTGTGTATGCGTGATAGGAGACAACAGGAGTCTACTCCTCCTGTTCATGCTGATACATGGCAGATCGATTCCTTTGTGCTGACAATTTCCCACCTGCCCGGACGGTAAGGGCAGGTGGTTTTAGTATTTTTAGGCCTGAGGAAACATCCATTCACCAAACTGAGCACAACCATGCACACCCTCAGTGAGAAACAATGGATATCTGCCTCAAACACAGCAGATAGCACAAAAGGAGTTAAACGGTCAATGCAGATCGACCCTGAATTAGTAAACGCCTCGGCGAAGGGCGACAGAAAGGCACAGCACAGCCTGTATAAACAAGCGTATCAATTACTGATGGGTGTTTGTACGCGCTATGCCGTGGACAGGGATGAGGCTTTATCGTTGTTGAATCAGGGTTATCTGAAGATACTTCTGCACGCCGACAAGCGCAAGGAAAATGTGCCGGTAGAGGCCTGGATGCGCAGGATCATGATCAACACGATCATTGATACGTATCGTTTGCAAAAGAATTATCGTTCGCACACACAACTGGTAGATTATTCAGATCACTCGACGGTGGAGATCCATGAGTCGGCGGTAAATGAAGATCTGGCAGCGATCATTTCGGCAGATGCCTTGTATCACATGTTGATGCGACTGCCCGACATGACCGGAAAGGTGTTCAATATGTTTGCGATCGACGGATATAGTCACAAGGAGATCGCCGACATGTTACAGATCAGTGAAGGTACATCCAAGTGGCATGTAAATAATGCACGCGTAATGCTTAAAAAAATGTTAGACACACACGACTAAGAAAACAGTATGGCAAAAAAATCATTTTCTAACGAAAATCCAATAGACAAACTGTTCCGGGAGGGTATGGAACAGCGGCAGTTTGTGTATGAGGAGAAACACTGGGAGGATGCCCAAAAGGTACTTTCGGAGTTTAACCGCGCGGCGGATAAAAAGCGATATGGCTGGTGGTTCGGCGGAGGTATAGCAGTGGTGCTTTTGGTAAGCGCTTTGTTATTCCT
>JAYRVB010000153.1:0-6013 GCA_041918775.1 Chitinophagales bacterium | reverse complement strand
GTGAAGTTACCGCTTCCGGTAAATTCCTGCCCATCGCCAAAGCCTGCACTCACCTGCCAGATGTAGGTGCCGATCTCCTGTTCCACGCCTTCTACCTTGCCATCCCATCCCAAACCGGTGCCAAAAGTGTCTGTTTCAAACATCACCTGACCCCAACGGTTGTAGATCACCAGGTGGTAGTCGTCAACATTATATCCGTTGCCGTAGAAGATATCATTGAAGTTATCTCCGTTCGGACTAAAGGCGCTAGGGAAAAAGATCTCAGGGGCTATGTCTACGATGATGGTGATCGAGTCGGTTGCGACACAACCCATATCGTTGGTAACGGTCACATAGTAAGTAGTGGTCATATAAGGTGTATCTACCACTACCATGCTTGGATCTACCAGGGCAACATCAGGCACCCACTCGGTACTGACCACATCGGGGAGACTGGTGGTGAGGGTGATAATGACCGGCTGCCCGCCTAAAATGCTTACGTTATCTGCGGTGAGGTCGGCAGTAAATAGTATGGGTTCATCGATGGTGAATTCTACGGTGGTTTCACAACCACTGGCATCTGTCACAGTTACGGTATAATCTCCAGCAGGAAGATTGTCGAATTCATTTACCAAGGTGCTGGTACCACCGTTGAGGCTGAAGGAATATGGCAGCGTACCGCCGTCTACATCAATTTCTGCAAAACCTTCTTCATAGTCGAAACAAGGGTTGTCTTCGATGTTGATGGCTTCTGCCACCAGTGTTTCAGGTTCTTCTACCGTGAAAGTATAGGTGCGGTGACAACCTCCGGTTTCTGTAACGGTCACCGTATAGGTTCCGCCATCGAGTCCGGTAATTTCTGTTACGCCGGTTGCACCGGTGCTCCATTCGTAGGTATAAGGTTCGAGTCCACCGTCAATGTCAACTTCTATAGAACCATCGCCTGCGCCGCCGCAGCTCACATCTACCACAAGGCTGTCCACAGTGAGTTCTGCGCCCACTTCAACCGTTACATCATCTTCATAAGTGGTGCCATCGCACAGTGTTTGAACTAAGGTGTAGGTGGTGGTGAATTCAGGGGCTACGTCTACTTCAGGACCTGTTCCGATCAATGTACCGTCTTCATCATACCAGGCGATCTCACTGGTATACCAGCGCCATGATTCGTCGTGCGCTTCCCAGGCAGTCGCATTTCTGTCGGTAACGGTATAGGCGATCGTGCCGTTTTCATTGTGCATACCCTGTGTGGCGATGCCGAGATCCCAGGTTGGGCAAATCATTACATCTGTAAAGTGATTATCCACCCAGTTGGTAGTTTCATATAGTACGATCTGAAAAGTGCCGATCTCGTCAGTACAGCTGAACAGCGGCACCTCTTCCCAGGTAATGGCGATCTTGCGGTTAGGCGCTACGCCAATGGTTTCGTAGTGAATACAGTCGGTACACAAACCCGTATGCCAGTCGGTCCACGGCGCCATGATGGCCGCCTTAGGCACGTTGCCTGCTGCATCGGGTATCGGTCCGTCAGGTGTCCAGTTGGCCGCCCATCCGCCACCAGGGGGAACAAAGCTGATCCAGCCATTGGAGCACAAATAGAACTGATCGTAGTAAGTGCCGAAAAAGCAAAAGTCAAATCCGATATCAAATGGTCCGATATAGGTATCGTCGACCATCGTCATAGTTACACCGCCGATTGGCTCGGGGGCGTAAGGAATTTCTTCATAGGTGTAGCAGTTGGCGCAGATGTCGACCAACTCAGAACCGAGGGTTACCGGGTCGCCGGGACAAATACTGGTATCAGGAAAAGCGAGGATCTGAGCGCGAACGGCCAGGGTGCTCATGAGGAGGAAAAGGGTGAAAAGGAAGGATCTCATGTTAAGCGCATTAAAGGCATAAATTTACGGATATAAAGATAAACATTTCCCAAAGTGTCTTATCTGTAAGGAAATCCGCAAAGAGGTGTGGAATTGTCACAAATGTTAAACATTCAGAATGTGCAACATTTGCAAATGGTTTCCGTTTTACCCTTTAATAAAAGTGGTCGATTATGACGATGCTTGAATATTTTAAAATGATCCTTGAAAAGGTGAGTTTTGATAAGTCGCTTTTCCGGGCTGAATACTACAAGGCCATCAAAAAACTCCTTGGCGACGAATTGAGTGAATTACAAAACTGGTGTCTCCAGAAATTCGGCAGCAATTACTGCAAAGAAGCTATTCCTGATTTATTTTAAGGCAAGGCCCGAAATTAGCCGTTTTTTTGCCCTCTGCGCAACGCAAGCGGCCGGATGACCTACGCCTCAAAATAATTAAAATCTTTGCAGGAAACCCCGTTTCTGCGATCGATTTTTTTGCCATTGATCTGCAAAAATTTGTTTAATCCGTCACGATCGTTATCGGGATTTTCGTTCCTTTTATAGATACTATTCAATTTTCCACTCCACCTCATTCTCCCAATTCGCCCTTAAATTCTGATCATTGGGATAAAACAAAATGCGTTCAGGTTGTTTTTTTTCTGCGAGGTTCCCGGTAGTAAATTTTCTATTATGATCTGCATCGATCACCACTTGTAATTTATATACGCCCGGTGTAAGATATTTTACGGTGATGTTAGTGGTAGTATCTAATGCTTGTATCGGCCATTCTTTTATAATTGTGCCGTCAAATTTTGTGAGCGATAACAACAGCGGTTTATTTACCGTATTAAA
Source organism: Chitinophagales bacterium (assembly GCA_041918775.1). Taxonomy (GTDB): domain Bacteria; phylum Bacteroidota; class Bacteroidia; order Chitinophagales; family BACL12; genus UBA7236. The sequence goes on along the minus strand of JAYRVB010000153.1, from coordinate 3,327 downwards.
AGGTTTAATGGTAAGTGTTGCATATGCATCTTCCTTTCTGGTTTTTAAGAGAATGGTATCCCCCTCATGCGAAAGTCCGAATATATCTATAAAGCTGTTTTTCGGAATAAACAGATCATACGATTTGTCTGCGATGAAAGGATAATATACCCTGACAATCCGTGGATCAAGAGGGTCAATTTCGCAGGTTGTGTTTCCGACAAGGACAGAGTCCATATAAATATATGGAGTATCCTGCATTACCGAGATGGGATTATTAAAATTGAGGATTATTTCGCGCGCGGGATCCCAGTCTGCTCTGGCGCCGGGGGCTTTGCTTAAGGCAAAGGCATTGGCTTTGAATGTATTTTTCTGATTCGCGAAAACGGAATCTTTATGTAATGTTTTTACGGCAATGGTTCTGTCGAGAATAGTCGTGTCAAATTCAATATGCAATTGATGACTATCCAATGCATAATTTGTTTGCCAGAAGTATAGCGTATCCTTTGTTGGGTTTTGATAGATATAATATGGAGTACGGTCTGATCCTGTATAGGTGATTTGTGCATCTGTAACAGGTTTCGAAAATGCCATTCGTGTAAGTCCGTAGCGCGGCGATTTTATTTCCTGTAGTTGCGGCGATTGTTTGTCTTCAGAAAATAAGGTAAGCTGAATATTCTGCACATTTTGTTTCACGTGGATCAATGAATCTAAAAAGCCGATGCGCTCATTCGGTAGATCATAGAAATAATTAAAGTTCATGTCTTCCAACGCATACACCGAGTATGCATCTGCTCGCATATTGCGAATTACCCATTCTCCATTTTTATCGGTGCGTGCAAAATAGTATGGTTGTGTGGTGGTAAATGCGGAATCGTTTGGTTGAGGATATACCACGACAAATATTTTTTCCAGAGGTTTTGTAGTGATGGCGTCTTTTACTTTTCCGCGCATTTCCAGTGAGTCGACCACTGCACCAGTTGAAAAAACATATGTAAAATTATCTAAAGTGTTTCCTTCAGTCAGGTCTTTTATCGCCTGGCCGAAATTCATGGTATAAGTAGTATTTGTTTTTAGTGTATCACTGATAGTGATCGTGAGTGTTTTTCCTTTGAGTTTATATTTTGGTGCTGATGCGAGTGGGGGAGAAATAATGACCTGATTGAACACATCATTTAATTGAATGTATTCATTGAATTGAATGCGAATTTCATTGGATTCAAAATTGGTTGCGGCGCTATCGGGATAATAGCCGATGGCCATAGGTGGCGTGGTATCTTTTATACCACCGGTTGGCGTGACCACGTTTGCACAACCCAGTATGAACATTAGCCATACATGAAAAAGGATCGCGAAGGTGGTGTTTGAAGAATACGGTAAGGACATCACACAATCATTTTACCCCCCAAATGAAAACCCAAAATTGGGGATATATCCGGTATTATCATAGTGTTGGGGTGGAATCGAGTGCCATTTGTATTTTGATACCCGGGCTGATGAACGACGTGCTGCGCGTAAATATTTCCCGGCGGAACCTTTGATACGGTGATCGGACCAGGAAGGCGGGTCATCTGCCGATATGCACCATTAATACTGCGATATCGGATGGGGACACACCGCTGATGCGACTTGCCTGGCCGAGTGTTTTCGGGCGCACGCGATTCAGTTTTTCACGCGCTTCCGAGGAGATGGAATGCAGGTGGGCGTAGTCGATGCTGTCGTGGATGATGATGTGTTCCAGGCGTTGCATTTTATCCACCAGTTCCTTTTCCTTGCTGATATAGCCTTCATATTTAATAGTGATCTCAGCCTGTTCGCGGAATTCGGGTTCGGCCGCTAACAGCACTTCATCGATACCCGGATGCAGGCCGATGAGGTCACCGATCTCGATGTGGGGGCGACTCAACAATAGCGCCAGCTTTGCTTTCTGACGGATAGGCGCTGAGTTTTTGCGTTCGAGCATGCCGTTCACTTGATCCGGATCCACACCCGTATCGCGTAAAAAGCGGATGATGTTTTCTGCGGCATGTTCCTTCGCACGCACGCGTTCCAGTCGGACATCTGATGCCAGTCCGATGGCATGTGCACGAGGCGTGAGGCGGATATCGGCATTGTCCTGACGCAGGAGCACACGATATTCGGCGCGACTCGTAAACATACGATAAGGTTCCTCGGTGCCTTTATTGATGAGGTCGTCGATCAACACACCGATGTATCCTTCTGAACGGTCGACCATGAAAGGTGCTTCTTCGCGCACGGCCAGATGCGCATTGATTCCGGCCATCAAACCCTGGCAGGCGGCTTCTTCATAACCGGTTGTACCATTGATCTGTCCTGCAAAGAACAGGTTCTTGATCAGACGTGTCTCCAGGGTATGGTTCAATTGCACCGGTGGGAAGTAATCGTATTCGATCGCATATCCCGGGCGGAACATTTTCACTTCTTCAAACCCTTTGATGGCTTTGAGGGCCTTGTATTGCACGTCTTCGGGGAGACTTGTAGAGAATCCATTGATATATACCTCCACGGTATCCCATCCTTCGGGCTCTACAAATATCTGATGGCGCTCACGGGCGGAGAATCGCTCTATTTTATCCTCTATACTTGGGCAATAACGTGGTCCCGGACCCTTGATACGTCCGGAGAACATGGGAGATTTTTCGAAACCGGTGCGCAGGATGTCGTGCACGGCATCGGAGGTATAGGTGATATGGCAAGGTCGCTGTTTGGCTAGCGGCTTGGTATCTGTATAAGAGAATTTTTGCGGGTCGGTATCGCCGGGTTGTTCCTCCATGAGGGCATAGTTGAGGCTTCTCCCATCTACACGTGGAGGCGTGCCCGTCTTCATGCGGCCACTTTCAAAGCCAAGCGAAACGAGTTGTTCGGTAATACCGGTGGCGGCCTTTTCTGCGGCGCGACCTCCACCAAAGTTCTTTTCCCCGATGTGGATCAGGCCGTTCAGGAAGGTGCCATTAGTGAGCACGACAGCCTTTGCCCGTATTTCGAGCCCCATACCGGTGCGCACACCCTGAATCCGACCATCTTTTACGAGCAAACCGCCTACCATATCCTGCCAGAAGTCGACATTCGGCGTTCTCTCCAGCATGAGTCGCCACTCGTTCGCAAATAGCATGCGATCGCTTTGTGCGCGCGGGCTCCACATGGCAGGACCTTTCGACCTGTTAAGCATGCGAAATTGTATGGCAGACTTGTCGGTAACAATGCCGGAATACCCACCAAGGGCATCGATTTCCCGTACGATCTGTCCTTTCGCCACCCCGCCCATGGCAGGGTTGCAGCTCATTTGGGCAATGGTTTGCATGTTCATGGTGACCAGCAGCACGCTAG
>JAYRVB010000152.1:0-2981 GCA_041918775.1 Chitinophagales bacterium | reverse complement strand
TTTATCCTGGAGGGGATAGAGGAATATACAGGAGTAACCATCATATCGCCAAAATCAGAAGAGATCAGACATATGATCACCGAAAAACTGGGGCATGGTGTAACCATATATCGGGGCAAGCGGGGTTTTGGTTCGCATGGGCATCGACAAACAGAGATCGATATTATTTATTCTGTCGTAACACGTCTGGAGATCAGCAGACTCACTGCCGAAATCCAATTGATCGATAAAGATGCCTTTGTGATGATGCAAAGTGTAAAGGATACCCGTGGGGGTATGATCAAAAAACGCGCGCATCAGCACGTCTGATTGATAACAATCGCCCCGAAATGTACTTTTAAGTACGGTGCGCAAAAGGTGGTCGATCTACCTTCGTAATACAATTTTAGCTTATGAAAAAGATCTTCAGTGTTTTACTGCTGATGCAGGCAGTACTATTGTCTGCACAAACCATACAGGATCCTAAAGTATCGGAGGATATTCTTTTTTTGATCAATGAGGAGAAATTTGCGCGCGATATTTATCAGTTCGCCTCTGAAAAATATCAAATGCAAGTTTTCACGAATAAGATCACTTCCGAAGAAAATCACCGGACCTTACTTTCGGGTTTACTAAAGGACGCCCCTGATATCCCAACTGCCTATGGCGAATTTAAGGATACCCTGTGGCTGCATGCCTTCATGGATTTTAAAGCCAGGGCAGCAATTTCGCTGGAAAATGCCATGCTTACCGGGGCACTGATAGAGGAGCAGGATATTTTTGACCTGGAAAAACGCAAGTTACTCACTACCGACACGTCAGTGATCCGCATCTACGATATCCTGATCTCGGCCTCTGAGCAGCACTTACGCAGCTTTCTGAAAAATATCGAGGCAGGAGGTACTCCCTATGTGCCTCAATATCTCTCCGCAGCGCGTGTAGATCAGATCCGAGCAGCGCCCAATGGCTGTGGCGGCGCGGGTCATAGCTGTGCCGGCTCCTGCGGAAAGGGTGGCTGCTGACCCTGCTCAATGGGTTGGAGGAGATTGCACTTGCGCACATCCGAACATGTGGACAATACGTGGGAAACTATTTTTATTCTTTGTATATTACAGTAAAATCAGGCGTTCACACCTTAGGTAAATCACGTGCCTATTGTGCATTAATTTTTTGATGGAAAACCTAACGTCGTGCTGCAAAGTTGACCTACTTTTGGCCTCCCGCAGCAGTCGTGCGTTGCGGTTTTTCATCACAGACCAGCAAGTGTAGTATGGCAGAATTCGACCCGTCCAAATCCAACCCGCGCACCGGGTATAATCAGCGCAACAAACGTCCGCAGGCAGACCTGTCGTCTGTCGTATACGGAAAAGTACCTCCCCAGGCATCAGATCTTGAAGAAGCGGTGCTGGGTGCGTTCATGATCGATCGCGACGCGGTAACGAATGCGATTGAGATCCTGCGGGCGGATAGTTTTTACGACGACAGGCATCGCCTGATCTTTACCGCGATCAGAAGGTTGTTTGAAAAAACACAACCCATCGACCTGCTTACGGTAACGGAAGAACTGCGCAGAATGGGGCAACTGGAAGAAGCCGGAGGTCCATTCTATATCACCTCACTTACCAACCGTGTAGCCTCCGCAGCACATATTGAACACCATGCGCGTATTGTTGCACAAAAATTCATTCAACGAGAATTGATCCGCATATCCTCTGAAATTGTGCACGATGCCTATGAGGATACAACGGATGTATTTGAGTTGCTGGATAAGGCAGAACAAAACCTGTTCAACATTGCCGATAAGAACCTGCGCACCAGTTTCAGCGATATCAATAATTTACTGAGTGCCACCATTAAAGAGATCGATGAGGCACGCAAACACGAAGATGCCCTTACGGGATGTCCTTCCGGATTCAGCGCACTCGACAGAGTGACCGGCGGTTGGCAGCGTTCTGATCTCATCATTGTTGCGGCGCGACCGGCGATGGGTAAAACGGCATTCACATTGTCCTTAGCGCGCAATGCTGCTGTCGATTTTAAAAAGGGTGTGGCTGTGTTTTCACTCGAGATGAGTTCACAGCAGATTGTAAAACGTTTGATCTCTGCAGAAACAGAAATACCTGCAGAAAAGATCATCAAGGGCAACCTGGCAGAACACGAAATGGTGCAATTGGTGAAATTGAGCGGACGCCTCAGCGAAGCACCGATTTTCATCGATGATACCCCGGCGATCAATATTTTCGAGTTGCGCGCGAAATGCCGCAGGTTGAAAATGCAACATGATATTCAACTGGTGGTGATCGACTATTTACAGTTGATGACCGCAGGAGATGGCAACAGAAATGGCAACCGCGAACAGGAGATCAGTCAGATCTCCCGCTCCCTGAAATCTATTGCCAAAGAATTGAATATTCCGATCATTGCCTTGTCGCAGTTAAGTCGTAAAGTAGAAGACCGCGGCGGTACCAAACGCCCTATGCTCTCAGATTTACGTGAATCCGGTGCCATCGAACAGGATGCGGATTTAGTGTGCTTCCTCTATCGTCCTGAATACTACGGATTGGATACCGACGAAAGTGGAAACCCCACCAAGGGTGTGGCAGAAGTGATCATCGCCAAGCACAGAAATGGTTCATTGGAAAATGTGCGTTTACGCTTCGTAGATAAATTCATCAAGTTCGTCGACCTCGATGAAATGTACGCCCCACAAAACCTCACGCCACTGGCCAACGTCATGCAGGAGAACAAAGCCACCATCACCCGCAAATCAAAGATGGACGACCTGGATGACATCGACATGCAGGAGGAACCGCCGTTCTGATAAAGCTTTGCTTTTGGTGAGTCGTGAATCGTGAATCGTGAGTCGTGAATCGTGAGTGGTGATTGGTGAGTAGTGAGTTGTGAGTGGTGAGTGGTGAGTATTCATTCGTGTCCCGAACTGCATCAGGAGGTGAGTTAATAAAATTCAACGAACATTCAACCTCCAACATTCAACCCTCAAC
>JAYRVB010000151.1:0-2661 GCA_041918775.1 Chitinophagales bacterium | reverse complement strand
TCAAACAACTCGCGCTTAAGTTCTTTTTTGATCACGCGCAAACCCATGTCGTCGCGGTTGATATAGGCCTGATTCAGCTCGCGGTCGGCCCAGAATTTCTTTTGCTGGGCGTTGGTGATATGGCTGATCGGACAAATACCCGGCAGATCCTTCCACATCTCGCGGCTTACCTCGCCATGCAGCTTGCTCACACCATTGGCGATCTTGCTCATGTATAGGGCCGCCGGCGTATAACCCAGCATGTCGCCTTCTGTATGGGTGATCTCGCGAATGATCTCCATCGGCACTCCGCTGAAGAAGCCCATGCGCTCCATATCGTGGATATTGTGCTCCTCATTTCCGGCCTTTTCAGGCGTGTGGGTGGTAAACACCACATGTTCGCGCACCTTGTCAAGGTCCTTCCACTTGCTGAACAGGTAGAAGGTCATGGCCAGGGCGTGCCCCTCGTTCATATGATAAATATCAGCGCCGCCCAGCATTTCCACCACGCGCGCACCACCTGCACCCAGGATCACATTCTGTGCAATTCGGATCTCATGATCGCGGTCGTATAAACGATGTGTATAAGCACGTACATGCTCCTCATTTTCCGGGAAATCGGTGCTCAGAAGGAATAAGGGTGCCGAATTGAAGGTTTCCGGTGCCAGATAATACACCTTCACCAGCACATCCACACCGTTGATCGGCAGGGTGAACTGGATGTCGGTCTGCTTCAGATAGGTATACAACTTCTTCTGAAACTGCACCGCCATAAACCCATGGTCGTCGCGCACCTGATCATAATACCCATAACGCCACAAAATACCCACCCCAAACAGGTTCTGCCGCAGTTCGTAAGCGCTGCGCATGTGACTTCCCGCCAGGTAGCCAAGTCCACCACTATATATCTTCAGGGCCTGATGCACGCCAAACTCCATGCTGAAATAGGCGGTGCGTTGCTTGTAGGCCGGATTTATCTCGTATGGCAATTGCCAGTTGCTGTGATTGATCATCGTTCCGATTGTCTGTTCCGGTGCGAATATATTGAAAACACAAAAATCCGCGTTCGCTCAGGTAAGGTGATTGTGGATAACAAGGGTAAAATGGCCGATTCCTTGCTAAGCTACACCCTATCCTTCCGCCCGCCCCCATCGCGCAAGCAGTACACATTATGGCACCGCACAGGGCCGGGGTCGCTTATCCACTTAGTTTACCGTATCTTTGCAACTGCTTTGATGTACATCTGCATGTCGATCAACCTTATTCCGGTTGCCTCAGGTAGTAAAAGCTATATACAATACTACAGGAGATAAAATAACATAACTTACTTATTTACAGATATTTATATGGATAATTTCGAATCACTCGGTTTGTCGGGTGCTGTTTTAAAAAGTGTAGAAGCACTTGGTTTTACTACCCCTACGCCGATCCAGGCTCAGGTGATACCCGCCGTGTTATCCGGTGGCGCCGACCTCATTGCGTTGGCACAAACGGGCACCGGAAAGACGGCTGCCTTCGGTTTACCCCTTGTGGATATGATCGACACCAGCGCGCGCCAGCCACTCGCCCTCATCCTCGCACCAACCCGCGAACTCTGTGTGCAAATCGAAAGCGATCTGCGCAACTTCGCCAGTCATACCAAAGGATTCAGCTCTGTAGCCGTTTATGGCGGTTCCAGCATCCGCACCCAGATCGACAGCCTCCGCAAAGGCGTACAGGTGGTTGTGGCCACTCCGGGACGCCTCATCGACCTGCTGAGCCGCAAAGCCATCAACCTGACAGATGTACAGGTAGTGGTGCTCGATGAAGCAGACGAGATGCTCAACATGGGCTTTCAGGAAGATATCGACAAGATCCTCGCAGAAACCCCGGAGGATAAACATACCTGGCTCTTCAGTGCCACCATGCCCCGCGAGATCCGCGACATCATCCGCAAGTACATGCACTCGCCGGTAGAGATCTCATCAGGTGGTGGAAATAAGACAAACGAAAACATTGAGCATCAATACTATATAGTTGAATCAAGGAACAAATATCCGGCCCTAAAACGCATCCTCGATTACCATCCCGACATGTATGGTATCATCTTTTGTCGCACCAAAGCCGAGACCCAGGACATTGCCGAGCGATTGATCCGCGACGGGTATGTGGCCGACAGTCTGCATGGCGACCTCACCCAGATGCAGCGCGATAAAGTGATGGCTGCATTCCGGGAAAAAACCCTGCAGGTGCTCATAGCCACCGACGTGGCTGCCAGGGGTATCGATGTAGATAACCTTTCGCACGTGATCCACCTGCATTTACCGGACGATATGGCCTATTATACCCATCGTTCGGGACGCACGGCGCGTGCCGGAAAAACGGGTGTAAGCTGTGTATTGGCAACCACCAAGGACCTCTACCGTGTGAAACAGCTCGAACGCTCACTCAAGATCGGTTTTAAGAAGATGATGGTGCCGGATGGGGTAACCATTTGCGAGCGCCAGCTCCTCAACCTCATACACCGCGTGCACGAAGTGGTGGTAGATGATAAAGCCATTGCCCCGTTCATGTCCGTAATGGAACAGGAATTTGCCGGTATGGACCGCGAGGAGGTGATGAAGCGTTTTGCCTCCCTCGAATTCAACCGCTTCCTGGAATACTATCGATTCGCAGAAGACCTCAATGTATACGAACGCCGCG
>JAYRVB010000150.1:0-3858 GCA_041918775.1 Chitinophagales bacterium | reverse complement strand
TCGGGACTTGGGCTTGAGGAGATTGATCGTTTGTTGCCGCACAAGGTCTTTGAAGGAAACCGTCCGACAAATTCCATTATGGTGAAGAAGCTGACTCCGCGAATGCTTGGCTCACTGATTGCTTTGTATGAACACAAGATATTTTTTCAGGGGATACTTTGGGATATCTACAGTTTCGACCAATGGGGGGTGGAGTTAGGTAAAAAACTCGCCGGTGTGATCCTGCCCGAGATCAGCTCTGCGGAGGTGATCGATTCGCATGATGCAGGAACGAACGGTCTCATCAACCATGTAAAGAAATTGCGTACACAATAAAGCACCGAATACTGTTGCTTCGGTGCTTTAAGGTATCAGGATTTCTGATTATTTATTTTCCTTCAGACTTTCATAATACTGCATATCCTGCACGAATTGGTTTACGGCATTCTTGCCTTCGAGACTGAATACCATATTGCCTTTTTCTGTTTCGATCACCCGTTTGTTATTGTCGTAACTAAAGATCTCGCTGTTCAGGTCGTCTCGTGAAGTGTACAGCTTTAACTGGTTGCGACGATAATGTATATACACGAAGTCTTCACTTGGTGTGAGGAAGTACAGAGTGAAATAATCTCCACCACTTCGCTTACCGAATTCAGCGTAACATTTAATGCCCTGGTTGAAGCTTTTATCGCCAAACCATATCAATTTTGCATCGCTGTTGGTGCTGTGGAAGCTTCGTGTTGCTGGGTCCCAAACCAGTTTCAGGCCGGAAACAAAAATGGAAACCGGATTGTCTTTCGGACGTTCGGCATATCCTTTGGATGTGATGTCGGTCATGATCCTGCCGTAAGCTTTTTCGTCAAACAGATCCACAAAGGCAGCATTCAGTAATGTTTCGATATTGTAATCAACAGGTGCTGCGCCACCATCCGTGTTTGAGGTATAAAGCATTTCGGCCAGCTTGTTCATTAATTCGGAAGGCAGTGGTACCGACAGGGTAACCGTACTTTCCATGCGATAATTTGTGCTGTTCGGACGCTTGATGATGGTGCCGTATGCTTTAGTATCGCACATGTCTGTTTTTAAGCCCATGCGCAAACGACCTTCGCAGAATAAAGCACCGGTTTTGTCATTATATTTCATGATGGAACCGGGCTCTGTAGGATTGTCGAGTTTTTCGAGATTTCCGAAGTAAAACGTTTGATCTGTTTCGTTATAATACCCCTTACCTCGCGCACTGAAGATCATATAATCGGCAATGCTGGCTTTTTTACCCATGATATTGGTGTACAAAGCAGCCGTATCGTTAAATCGGAAGATACCGGCATATACAGAGTCATCGCGTTCGGTAACGGCTTCATTCAAACTGAATACAGGGTTCTTCGGATCGATACGCGAATCTATTCTAAACCAGCTGGTGCGAATATTTGCCGTATCCAATACATCAAGTTTGACGTACCCTCGATAGCGCAATAAAGGCTCGTGACTATATAATTCAACAGGCCCTTTGAAATTTACTTTATTCTCCAAGACAAAATGGGCGGTATCCTGCACATATCCTTTTGCCAGCATGTGGAAATGCGATTCTTCCATGATGGTGTCGGTGAGTTTGAATACCGAGATGTCCTCGATCGGTATGTTCTGTTTGAGTCCGAGTGGGGTAGTGTAAGTATAGTTTCCTTTTCCACTCATGCTGAGTCGTCCGTTGATATTCACCACGCAATTGTATAATTCGTGATGGAAATTGATAGTGTCGCCTTTGATCTTGGCGTAGTAGAGGGTACCCATCTTAGCGCCTTTTTCGATCTGTACTTTACCACTATCCGGGATCACATGTACATCGGCAATTTTGATCATCGGTACCCCTTCTGCTTTCAGGAGATAGGTGTTGAGGTCGAATTTACCGGCCTTGGCCTGAAACACGAGACTGTCCTGAGAACCGTTGGTGGAATAGAAATTGGAGAATTCCTTCACGGATTTAAAATTCACAACGCGCTCATCCATGATCCAGTCAAATTCGGTCATGTCGGTTTTGTATTGATTATAAGGGAGCTCGGTCATGATGGTGTCGGAATTGGCCTTGAAATGTCCGATGCGTTTTTTGAAATCGACATCCATGTTCACGTTATCCAGTTTCAAAGCCACGAGGTCGGGCGTTACCTGTCCGATACTTACGGAGGCTGTGTCGGATTTTGCGTTATTCGCGAGGTAACGGAATTGATTCGATTTCAATTTTACTTCACCCCAAAACATGGTGCCATCGCCCTGCAGGCCTTTTGAAGTAACTATGGCCGTTCCCTGCAATGTGGCCTGACTTTCGAACATATCGAAAGGAGTTGCGCCCTGCTGAACGATCATTTTATCTTCATACGGCAACCAGCGTGTAGTTACACCTTTGTTTGTCGTTGCGGGAAATTGGATGCCGCTTTCTGTTTTTGCAACCACAAAGTCATCGACCTTGGCCAAGGTGGAATCAGGGAAAAATATGATATCCTTTGACTGCGATTTGGAAGCCATAAAGTTAATCTCTCCCGTGCCTCTGAATCCCTGATTACTCAAATATAAATTGCCCTGATAATTGCCCATTTTACCGTAGGTAGGAAAACCACCGGCGGGCGTAATAGTTTTAAAACCGAGCGAACGATCTTCCTGCAGTTTGAGCGACTCCCTGAAATCCGGGAATATACCTGCGGAGATCATGGTGCCCTGAAACTCTACCTTTCGATAATCCAGCGAGTCGCTGCTTTCCAGGGTAAATGGATCCAGTTTGAAGTAAAAGGCTTCTTTATCGTAAACATTATTAAAAATGGTAGGCTTCTCGTAATCAGCGACCGAATAATCGTAGGTCGTAAATATCGAATATTCGGGATAACGCTTCATACTCGATTTATTATTCGTTTTATCGATTTGTAGTCTTCCGGAGGTTACACTGATGTTGGTATTTACCGGTAAATACAATGGGTTGCCAAGGTCGTCGATCTCGGTAGATTCCACATACAGGATCATACTATCCACCTTGTTCATCTTGATGCTGAACGTATCGTAGCTGAAATAGAAATTGTTGCCCTTAAAATCGATGTTTCCTGAAACGATGGTGCCATCGAACAACATATCCCTGTTCTTCTTCATGATGATCTGATCGCGATCGGGATAGATCAGCACAAATTGCGAATCACTCAGATAAAATTGTTTGATGCCGTGTATGGTGAGGTCGTAATTTTTCAGGTTGAGTTCGGCATTGGCGGTTTTGCTCAAGGAAGGGATATTGATGATATCATAATCCTGCTTCATGGCAGAGGCCAATACGTAGTTGAAGGTTTTGTCTTTTACATAGACCAGCTCATTTTCTTTATCGTAAAACACAAACCCTTCTTCCACCAATTGTAACAACAAACTTTGCACACCGTCAACAGTAAGTGATGGGTTTAATTCTCGCGCCAGCGCCAGGGTAGGTATGACGCGGGTTTTATATGTTTCGCAATAGCGCTTGATCTTTACCAGCGGTTGATAGGTGGCCACACCGCGCACGCGGTCGAAAAGTTTGACACTGAACAGGTCCTGGCTTTCGAACCAACTCATTTTATTTCCTGCGCCTTCAATGTTTTTCATCGAAATGATGGTGTCGCCGAGTACCCAGCTCATATTATCTACTTTGGCATCTACCTTATGATAGGAGCTGTAATACATCAAACTGGAAAATCCTTCGCCCTGACGGGTGATGTTGATCTTCCCCATTATCGCATCATAGCGCAGGGATACATCGTGGTGGTAGATACTGTCGTCTTTACCAACGCGAATGATCGCCTCTGCGTCTTTGGTATAGATAGATGTTTCCGGTTCGATCAAAAATGTTTGTGATCGGGAGATGAGGGATAGCTT
>JAYRVB010000149.1:0-3276 GCA_041918775.1 Chitinophagales bacterium | reverse complement strand
CCTGCACCTGTCATATCGCGCACCAGCCAGCGGATCTGTACTTCCGGTTGGTTGTCTGCATCATTCGGCAGGGAAATACTTCTCGATTCCAATCCAAGTGGCGTGGTTACGCCGGAGCCTGTTTGCAGGGTCGTATTACTTTGATATTCTATACCGGTCAGCGTGGTCCATGTGCCGGTATTGCCAATGCGATATTGCAGGGTAGCTTCATTGATACGTGTATTCGATGCGCCATCATAAGGGTTGCGGATAAGCATGATGTCGTAACTCACGGTCACATTATAATTACCGGTGGTGATCAGGGACAAAACGATGCCCGGATTAGTACTACCTGAGGTCAGAATGCCCATCTTGCCATTATAATTGTGGATGCCGCCGCTGTTGTTCGAAGCACTTGAGCTGGCGATCAGGGCGCGGTCGCCCGTTGGGCCGCCAGTAACAAAACTGCCTGTTGCCGCACCACTCAGTTGCCAGCCAACCATTCCGGTTGGATAGGTAGTGCTGGCATGTGCAAGTGCCGAAAAGTCCTGGGTGTAGGGGATGGATTGGGGAGTTGGCGCCGTTTGGGCCAGTGCCGTGCCTGCTAAGCATAACACACCAATTGCGAGTTGTATAAGTCGGTTCATATTGCTGGGTATTGAGACACAAAGGTAAGTGCTCGGCTCCTCCCAAGCCTAAAGCGAATATGAAGAGTGTGTTAATATGTGGCAATTTAACATTTAAGGCCCTGATATCAGGTTTCTGCGCACACGGGTCACCTGCAGGTTGCCCGGTATGCCGAAACTGCGCATTTATTAGTGCAGAATGTGATACCGGTGTTACAATTTATATGATATACAAGGCGTTTTCTGTCTTATTTTTGCCCCCTCATGTCAGTGGTTGTCGACCATATCACCAAGATCTACGGAGAACAAAAGGCGGTGGATGATATCTCCTTTCAGGTATCACCCGGCCAGATCCTCGGCTTTTTAGGGCCTAATGGCGCCGGAAAGTCAACCACCATGAAGATCCTGACCTGTTTCATCCCCCAAACGATCGGAAAGGCAAGCGTGTGTGGTTTCGACATCAATACCCACGCGGTTGAAGTGCGCCGAAATATCGGATACCTGCCGGAACACAATCCCCTGTACAAGGAAATGTATGTGACCGAATACCTCGAATTTGCCGCTCGTATCAATGGTATGCGCAAGGCAGGCAACAGGATACGAGAGATGATTGAGCTTACGGGACTTACACCCGAACGCAAAAAAAAGATCGGTCAGTTATCGAAGGGCTATCGCCAACGCGTAGGGCTGGCACAAGCGATGTTGCACGACCCTAAAGTGTTGATCCTCGATGAGCCAACCTCCGGCCTCGACCCGAATCAGTTAGTGGATGTGCGCGCGCTCATCAAACAGATCGGAAAAGATAAAACAGTGATCCTGAGCACGCATATCATGCAGGAGGTTACCGCAATTTGCGACAGGGTCATCATTATCAATAAAGGAAAATTGGTGGCTGATGATCAGATCGAAAGTCTGCAATCGCGTCAGAAAGGTCAAACGGTCGTGTTTGTGGAGTTCAAAGAAAAAGCGGAAAAACAAGTGCTTATGCGTATGACAGGTGTGCAGAAAGTAGAAGCTATGGGCAATGCCTGGAGGATATTTTATTCGGGGGGTGAAGATATGCGTGAAAAACTATTTCGCTTTGCCGTTGATAATCAGCTCACCCTGTTAAATCTGCAAATAGAAAAACAGAGTCTTGAAGATGTGTTCCACGAACTGACAAAAAAATGATCGTCACCAATAATATTACCAGATAACCGAATAATTTACCCGCAGTGTTTGCGATATTCAGAAAAGAGCTAAACGTATTTTTCAGTTCGCTGATCGGATATATTGCCATCACCATTTTTCTGGTGGCAAATGGCCTTTTCGCATGGGTGTTTCCGGAAACCAATATTTTAGACGACGGTTTTGCCACACTCGATTCGTTCTTCAACTTCGCACCATGGATCCTCATGTTCCTTATCCCGGCCATTACCATGCGCTCATTCGCTGAAGAAAAAAGTGCAGGCACCATCGAATTTATTACCACCCGGCCCGTAACCGATCTCCAGATCATACTCGGAAAATATTTCGCCGCTTTGGTGCTGGTGGTATTTAGTATTCTGCCTACCATCACGTATTATTTTGCCGTTAGTGCACTCGCCTCTCCGGCGGGAAATGTGGATACCGGCGGGATCATGGGTTCTTATATCGGCCTGATCTTTTTAGCTGGCACATTTGTGTCTATCGCGATGTTTACTTCCGCCATCACCGGTAACCAGATCGTAGCGTTTATAGCCGGGATGTTCGGTTGCTTCTTTTTATATCTGGCATTTGACTCCTTATCCCTGATCCCTGTTTTTGTTGGTGGTGCCGATGCCTATTTTAATGCGATCAGCATAAACCAACACTATCAAAGCATCAGCAAAGGATATATCGATCTGCGGGATGTGGTGTATTTCCTCAGCATTATGGTGTTATTCATCCTGATGACCAAAACAGCATTGGGTAGCAGAAAATGGTAAAATGGATATGAACGCTCAACAACTATATCGCAAGAACCGCCGCAAA
Organism: Chitinophagales bacterium; assembly: GCA_041918775.1. Lineage (GTDB taxonomy): Bacteria > Bacteroidota > Bacteroidia > Chitinophagales > BACL12 > UBA7236. Next base: position 679 of record JAYRVB010000149.1, on the reverse strand, counting down.
GCAATGTTGCAACTCCTGTTGCTCGTTGCCATTATTGTGGTGGTTAATGTGTTGTTGTCGCGCGTGTATTTTCGGATCGACCTGACAGAGGAGAAAAGGTATTCCATTTCTGCGCCAACCAAAACATTGCTCGAAGAACAAAAGGATATTCTTTTCGTGCGCTTGTATCTCGCGGGCGACCTTACACCCAACCTTCAGCGCTTGCAAACGGCCACTACTGAAATGCTCGACCAGTTTAAGAACTATGCCGGCGATAATATTCAGTATGATGTATTCGATCCATTTAGTATTCCCAACGAGGAAAATCAGATGGAGTATATCAAGCAACTTGAAGAAAAGGGTGTCCTCAGCGTGCAGTTTTTCGAAACAGCTACCACCGAAACTTCTGTTACCTATGTGTTTCCATTTGTTTCAGTCGTATATAAAGACCGCGAACTAATTTTCCCGCTTATCGATCGCGGAACCATGCCTCTGCCGCTCAACCCCGACAGCGACCCTTCAGTATCCATCTCCCTGCTTGAATATAAATTCACAAAGGCCATTCGTCAACTAACGGTAACGGAAAAACCTTATGTGGCTTTCATTTCCGGGCATGATGAGCTCAACCGTTTGGAGTTGAACGATATCGCCGGCGGACTTAATGAATTGTATAATGTGGCACAGATCGATCTGGAAGATG
>JAYRVB010000148.1:0-4838 GCA_041918775.1 Chitinophagales bacterium | reverse complement strand
GCACAGGCGCATCTGATCGCTGCCGTAAAACAATCTGCACAACCCTTTATTCCGGAATTAACGGATCTGGCAAAATTTTTGCCGTGGTTACAAGTGGTGGATAAGCACGCGACAGCCTTGATCGCCCATTGTCATTCTCCCCACCTCCCCCTACTACCACAGGTACAGGGTTTGGAGCAGGCGGTGGTGATAGCGATAGGACCCGAAGGAGACTTTTCGCCGAATGAGGTACAAGCGGCGAAACTGGCAGGCTTTAGGGATATCTCACTCGGCGATGTAGTTTTGCGGGCAGAAACAGCGGCCATTTCCGCCGTGGTTATGATCCACACTAAACGCATACTCCATGTCTAAAACACTGATCATCATTTGCCTTGCGCTGCTCACCTGCAGCTTCAGCCCACAGCCGGAACCCGGTTATTCGGTGGCGTTGCTGAAATATAACGGTGGTGGCGACTGGTATGCCAACCCTACCTCGCTACCCAACCTGGTGGAATTTAGCAACAAGGCCCTGGGACTGAACATGTCTTCCGACATCCCAACTGTGGAAGTGGGCTCGCCGGAGATACTGAACTATCCCTTTATACATATGACAGGTCACGGCAATGTGGTGTTCAGCCTGGCGGAGGCCGAAAATCTGCGCACCTATCTCATTGCAGGCGGTTTTTTGCATATCGACGATAATTATGGCATGGATCCCTACGTGCGACCGGCCATGAAACAGGTATTTCCTGAGCTTGATTTTATTGAGCTGCCTTATACGCACGCCATTTTCCATCAGAAATTCAACTTCAACAACGGACTCCCGAAGATCCATGAACACGACAATAAGCCGGCTCAGGCTTTTGGGTTGTTTTGGGAGGGGCGGATGATCTGCCTGTATACTTATGAATGCGATCTGGGTGATGGATGGGAAGATGCTGATGTACACAAAGATCCGGAGGAAGTTCGCCTGAAAGCCTTACAGATGGGGGCTAACATCCTGCAGTATGTGTTCATGGATAACTCGCCTAAGCCATAATCTTACACGTTTTGGACAAAAGAGAAAAGTATTCCCTACTTTCGTAATGGGCGGGGGGGAGTAAAGTTGATTGCACAGTATGGATACACATGTAAATTCCCGCATAGATGTGATGCAGATATTACTGGTGGAAGATAACCCGGGCGATATCCGTCTCACTCAGGAGGCTATGAAGGAAGGACCCTTCCGACACGAGCTGCATGTGGTAAAAGACGGGGTCGATGCGATCGACTTTGTGCGAAAAGCAGGCAAACACACCTCAGCACCTACGCCCGACATCATACTCCTCGACCTTAACCTTCCTCGTAAAGACGGACGTGAAGTTTTAGCTGTTTTAAAAGATGATGACAACCTTAAACTCATTCCTGTCGTCATACTAACAACTTCTGATGCAGATCAGGATATACTCAAAAGTTACGCGCTACATGCCAATTGCTTTATTACCAAGCCTGTCGACCTGGATCAATTCATCTATATCATCCGGCAATTGGAGATATTTTGGTTCACCGTAGTGCAACTTCCAGGCAGAAGATCAATTACCGATTAGTACCTATGCTCACAAAGAAACCCATAAACATTCTGTTAATAGAGGACAACCCTGCCGATGCCAAATTGGTGGAGGTGTACCTGGGCGAATCTCCCTTATTACAGCCTCGTATCACACGCGTTGCTGAATTACGCAAAGGCATGCTCATGTTGGAAGAGCAGGACTTTGATGTGGTATTGCTCGACCTGACACTGCCTGACAGTGCCGGTTTCGATACCGTGAAAACGATCCTGCGGGAATTTCCCGGATTGACGGTTATCGTAATGACTGGTCTGGAGGATAATACCGTTGCGGTGAACTCCGTGAAAGAAGGGGCGCAGGACTTTATTGTAAAGGGTCAATTCGACAGTAATTTGTTATCGCGCACGATCACTTATGCGATTGAGCGTAGCAGATTGCAAAATAAACTGGAAGATTATGCCAAAGCCATTCGCATCAATGAGCAGCGACTCATGGATGCGCAAAATATGGCGCGCATGGGTAACTGGGAATTGGATGTGGTGAATAATCAGATGTTTTGGAGCGATGAAGTGTTTCGCATCCTGGGTTATAAAGAAGGCACCTTCGAACCTACTCTGTCTGATTACCTCAAACCCATTCATCAAGCCGACCTCGACCATGTGCGTGCAGCACTGAATCGCACGATGGAAAAGGGACAGGCTTTTCAGGTGGAATATAAGATCATGGCCGGCGGCAATGTCAAAACCGTTGCGAATCGGGGCATGATCCAAAAAAGTAAATTGACCAATGGTTTGTGTCTGGCAGGTACCATTCAGGACATTTCTGCATTTCCGGGCGCACAACAGGTGGTAGACTTGCAGGCAGTTTCCGAAAAATTGCGCAAGGCACTTACATTGGCAACAAAATCCAACACTGACGAACCCATCAGCAATTTGATCCGCGAAAGCCTGAACTTGTTGGCGCCATAAGTGTTGTACAGTAAACATCTTCATGTTACGACTTATCGTTTTTCTTGCACTGAATTTTGGTGCATTGGCCATCGGAAGTGTGCTGATGGGCAGTATTCCCAATAATACCTGGTACGATCAACTCAACAAAGCACCCTGGACGCCTCCGGGATGGGTATTTGGTGCTGCGTGGTTTACGGTGATGCTTACCTTCAGCATCTTTATGTATCAGGTGTCGGGCACAGTTCCTGCTGTTCAGTTGCGACATCTCTATACCGTATTTGCCCTGCAATGGGTTCTCAACGTGTTGTGGAATCCGGTTTTCTTCAGATGGCACTCCCCTATCCCTGCCCTGGTCATCATCGTTGCACTTGCGGCTGTAGTGATGTATTTATTGATATGGGGAAAACAACACGCAGGCTGGTCGGCACTCTGGATATTGCCATATGCTACGTGGTTGTGCATCGCTATTTCACTGAATGCATACGTGGTGGTCAAAAATTGAACTATTCGTGCATTCGTTGCTATTGGTTTTTTAGTTACATCCTCATTTTTTCTCCCGCAGATACCGCAGAAAATGCATTTCCTGTATTTTTCTGCGCACCCTCTGCGGACTTCTGAGGTATCTGCGGGACACCTGTATTTTTAGAATGCCTCAATTAACAATTAAGCCATTCGTGCATTCGTGGCTAATGGTTTTTTAGGTACACCATCAATTTGTCTCCCGAAGATTTACCGCAGAATGGGTAGGTGAAGGATAGGAATTAAACGATCATTCCAGTTTAATTCTATCTGTGCCATCAAACATCGGCGTTTGAATGCTCAGTACTTTCAATGGTGTAGTTGAGGTGACCACTGCTTTATGTGGGGTTCCCATTGGTATGAAAATGTGATCTCCTGCTTGTACGGTAAACAGACTGTCGCCGAGGGTCATTTGTGCAGTGCCTTCAAGGATGTAGACCTGTTCGGTATGCGTAGCATGTTTATGTAAAGGCACCTGTGCTTTTATCCAGATGACGAATGTTGTAGTGAGGGAATCGGAATACAATTGTTTGCTGAATACATTATCGTAAGGCTGATCCGGCTGTAAGGCACGCACATCGATATGTTGGGCCTGAGCCTGGGATATGGTGCTGATACACAGAAAAAGTATCAGGCGATACATCCATCGCGAAGCATCAAAATTCAGCAACGATCTTGACATTCAAACGGCGATTGGTGAGGAAATTCGGAAAGGCATATTGCGTATTGGTGACATCCTTCACCCAAATATAACTAATGGTATTATTGATACCCAACAGGTTGAACACTTCCACACTCGCCCATAAACTTTTGAAGGAACTGTTATACCATGGCTTTTCTTCACGCATGCGCTTTGGATCGAGTAATAAAGCACTAAATCCAATATCCACACGGCGATAAGGTGGGATGCGCAGGCTATTGCGGAAATAGGCATTGTTCGGTGGACCATACGGCATACCGGAACCAACGAATACACTTAAGTGTACTTTGAAATTTTCATTGCCCGGCATGTAATCCTGAAAGAACATACCAAAGCTGATCAGTTGATCAGTTGGTCGCGGAATATATCCCTGCAAAACCGGGATCAGCGTATCTACGCTTCCGTTCTCTGCGAAAATAATATTGTAGGTGCTATCATTTTCGATATCCTCCATGGTGCGCATGATGCCCAGACTTATCCATGAATCGGCACCTCTCACCAATTCGCCGTGCAAACGCAGATCCACACCGGCAGCATATCCTCTTGCATCGTTGTTACCGAAATAACGGATACGCACGTTTTCGAGATCGTAAGTATTTACGTCGTAGAGGTACTTGTAATACAATTCTGATACAAAGCGGAAATCGCGGTTCCAGGCGCGGAAACTATAATCGGAGCCGAGCACGAAATGCGCACTTTTCTGACTGAGCACATCCAACTGCAACTCACCTTGTCTGTCGCGCAATTCTCTGTAGAACGGTGGCTGATAATACAAACCTGCCGACGCCTTCAGTTCGATGTTGATGAGCGAATCTGCTTTATTCTTCCATTTAGGTTTCCATACAAATTGCATGCGCGGAGTAACCGTTAACTCGCGGTTCACATCCCAATAAGATGCGCGCAAGCCGCCGATCAGCGTGATATGTTTTTGCGATGGTTCCCAGCTATCCTGCACATAGGCACTGTAGCGTAAACTATTCAGGCTGATGGTAGAATTAAAGACTTCACTGAGTTGCACACTGGAGCCATCGTAAGGAAGCGAATATCCTGCACTGTCGAGTAATTCCCATTCGTGCAATTCATCCTGAATAAATTCTGCCTGTGCGCGAGCGCCCCACTCGATGAAATGTGTTTCTATTTCTT
>JAYRVB010000147.1:0-4695 GCA_041918775.1 Chitinophagales bacterium | reverse complement strand
CCATTATCATTAAAAAAATGAAAGGCCTCTAATGGATAATCTTTGTACCAATATTGATACAGGGCAATACTTGCTCCGGTATACAAGGTAGCTTCAGTTCCTAATATGAGGCCCAGGCGCTTCGCGTTAAAGCTGTCGGATGGTGTAACAAACCGGGTGAGGGGCGATTGTGCCTTTGCGGTGGTAGCCGCAGACATCAAACATATCCAAACCAGCAACCATGCGCTAACGAAACGGTATACTAAGGACATCCGTCTTTTATCTGCTTCTGAAATGGACGAAGTCAGAAATTGCACGTGAACCATTGCCATCATGAACCAGACAGCAGTATGGATTTAACTGTTTCGAGGATCTTGTCGGTTTCCTGGCGCGTGGGTGATTCGGCATAAACGCGCAGTAATGGCTCTGTTCCGGATGCGCGGATCATTACCCAACTGTTGGCGTTGAGGTGAAATTTATATCCATCGATATCTTCCAGACGTTCTACCTGATAGGATCCGAATGCAGTGTATTTACCTTCCCTGCAATTTTGCATGATGCTGTTTTTTAAGGCATCTGTGATATGCAGGTCGTTGCGATCAAACACAAATGAACCGGTAATGGCATATACTTCCTCGATGAGTTGAGTGAGGTTTTTGCCGGTTTTTGCCATAAATTCCATTAACAACAAACCACACCAGATCCCATCGCGTTCAGGCGTATGCCCTTTTACGGCAATACCGCCACTTTCCTCACCACCAAGCAATACATCTTCTGTAACCATTTTACCGCAGATATATTTAAATCCGATCTTAGTGACTTCGTATGGTAATTGGTAGTATTCGCACAAGCGTTTTACTTTTTCACTCACACTAAATGCGATCACCACTTTACCGGTATAATTTTTGTATTTGTACAGGTAGTGGATGAGCAATAAAATGATGTGGTGTGAATCCACAAAATTGCCCTCGCCATCATACATACCTATGCGATCAGCATCGCCGTCATTTGCGAGTCCGCAATGGATGCCCGGGTCATTTTGAATGAGCGCGCTGAGTTCAAGTAAATTTCTGTGAATAGGTTCAGGGGCCTGACCATGGAAGCCAGGGTTATCATCGCAATGCAGGGTGACCATATTGGTAAAAATGCGTTGCGCGATGCGTTGACCAGCACCATACATCGCATCATAAGCCATGCGAATGCCGGATTGATTGATCGCCTGTATATCGAAACTTTTTTCTACGTGTTCGAGATACATATTTTCAAGATCCACCCATTTGAGGAGGCCCTGTTTTTCGTAGGTTTCCAGATCGGTTTCAGGAATAGGATAAGTATCGGGGATCATGCGCTCCACCTTTGCGATGTCTTCTGGTATGGTGGGGCCGCCATAGCCACTTTTCAGTTTAAAGCCATTATACGATGGTGGATTGTGGCTTGCCGTTATAACCACCCCTGCGGTGGCCTTTAGCGTGAAGGCTCCGAAACTCACCATCGGAGTGGAAACGAATCCTTTAGCAATATATACGGTAATGCCCTCTCCACATAAAACCTTCGAAGCTACAGTGGCAAAGAGTTCACCGGCAAAGCGGCAATCGTGACCGATCACCACCGATGGCGTGTTTGAAGTCTGCTTTATCCAATCGGCAGTTGCCTTGCTCACGCGTGCTACGTTGTCGGTGGTAAATTCCTGTGCGATGATGGCGCGCCATCCGTCTGTTCCAAACCTGATCGGGATCATGCGGGTAAAATTTTGGGGGTAAAGATAAGGTACAGGCGTGGTTGAGCGGGGACTAAGCACATGAAATGTATATAAACAAAACAGCCACCGGAGGTCCGATGGCTGCTTGTATATTCGTTGTATCGATCAATCAGGAAATTTTTCGTAGAACCCTTTGATCTGTTTGAAATATTCATCGCGGTTGCTGCTGAAGTTTTTGTCGTTATCAACGCCTTTAACGGTGTAGATAGTGGTGATCTTTTTCTTCATCGCCTGCAGTTCCACCATATCATTGTAGTTCATGATACTGCCCTGCTCGCCGATGATGAGTAAAATTCCGCGGAGGTGCTCGCCTTTATCTTCGAGCGCCATTTTTGGTTCGAGGAGCGTTACATTGTAACCCATAGGCATCATAATGCGTGTTCCGGTTTTCGCCTCGTAACGGTTTTGAACGGTTTCGAATGTGGTGTACGGATTGTCAGCAATGATCCGATGCACTTTGAGGGTATTGGCACCCACGCCCAGCGACAAACCGCCGCCGATGCCGTAACCATAAAGATCGATGCTGAGGAGTGCATGATATTTTTTCACATATTCGATCACGCTGGTGAGGTCGGTGGCGAACTGCTGATAAATAAAGAATTTAGGACTTACCGTAAAATCTGAGCTTTTACCGAAGCCGCGGTAATCGTACATGAACACGTGAAATCCGAGACCGAGGAATTTACCTGCCTGCTCAAGTGAATTGGCCATATTGCCATTACCATCGTGGCTGATGATCACCGATTTTTTAGATGATTTATCACTTTTTTCACCCGGATACAGGTGCCAGCCGAACAGCGAAGCGCCATCGTCGGTAGAGATCCTGATGGTGTCGAACACCAGACCGTAGTCGGCCGGCGTGATATCGTAAGTTTTTTGAGCATTGAGGCCAAGTGTAGCCTGTGCGCCGGCTGTCATGCTGATGAGGAGCAAAACCGGTACCAAGAGTTTTTTGAATTGCATCATGTGATTTACTGCTTTGTTTTTTTAAATGGTGCGCTTCTTAGTTGACAAAATTCGTGCCTTAAAATTACAGAGGCTGTACGGCATTTTGCATTTCCCGAAAACGAATGTGGATAAATCGGCGCCATTGGTGGAAAGTATCCCACCCCAATTGCAGTATTTTGCAGCCACCGGTGCAACAAAGTATAGACACATACCGTCACAAAGGCATGCGACAGGCGTTAGTTGACGTTTTGCGCGACAAAGGCATTGCCGATGAACGCGTATTGGCGGCCATTAACGCTATACCGCGGCATACTTTTATGGATCCGGCATTTTTAGGACATGCGTATGAGGACAAGGCCTTTCAGATCGGGGAAGGCCAAACGATCAGTCAGCCCTACACCGTTGCCTATATGAGTGAGTGGCTGGAACTGGAGCCCGGCATGCGCGTGCTGGAGGTGGGCACAGGCAGTGGGTATCAGGCCTGCGTGTTGGCAGAAATGGGCGCCGATGTATATTCCATCGAGCGTTTTAAAAAACTGCACGATACTTCGCGCAAACAATTGGATCTGTTAGGCTATCAGCGCATACATACTTTTTTTGGCGACGGCTATGCCGGTTTGCCGGAATATGCGCCGTTCGATCGCATCATCATCACTGCGGCTGCAAAAGAAATTCCGCAGGCATTGTTAAAGCAATTGCGTCCGGGCGGCATTATAGTGATGCCCTTAGGCACCGGAGATGATCAACTGATGATCAAGCTGACCAAAACAGGCAGTGGCGATTATCGGAAGGAAGTGGGCGACAATTTCAGATTTGTGCCGATGCTGCCCGGAAAAGTAGATTGACACCTTTCATACACACACAACATCCAATCGGATGACCAACATGTTAATTTATTAGTTAACCATAAACAAACCAGTATGAAACGATTCAGTTTAATTTTGATGAGTGTGGTGATCAGTTCGGTTGCCATAGCTCAAAACATGCCGAAAGCCGGGTATAATGCCATCGGTTTCAGCATCAGCGGCCTGAGTAACACAGGTGCAGGAAATTTTGCAAACACCATTCTCGCCAATGCGACCATCAGCGATCCGCAGGGAATTTTCGGTGGCTTCGATATGCCGTTGAATAGTATCATTCCTCAACAGGCGATCATGTACAAACGCTATTATGATGGTGGATGGGCAAGCAGGATGCAATTGGGGATCAACTCGATGAGTGCCAAAACATTTATGGGCGATTCCACTTTTGTGCCTGAGGAATATGCCACTACGGATATTTCTGTAAAAGGCATGAGCATTGGTCTCGGCCTCGGTATGGAAAAACATATGGAAACAGAAGCTGCGAAAGTTGATCCGTTCATTGGCGCAGATCTGTTGTTCGGATTCCTCACAGGTTTTTCTTATACCAGCTTGTATGAATCCACCAGTCCGGACTACAACACTTCAAGTGAGTACAATGCTGAGTACCCCGGCGGTTTAGGAATTGGCCTGAACCTGTTCGGTGGGTTTAATTATTTCTTCAGCGACAATATTTCTATCGGTGCTGAGGTGGGCCTTGGATACGGTATGGTAAAAACCGGTGGTGAGTGGACTGCAGAAAATACTTACATTTTTACGGACAACATCACGAACACTTCCACCACTACTGTAAGTAGTGATCGTGGTGAGATCGAAAATGCAGATTCCGGCTTCCAGGTAAACACCCGCGGAAACCTGAACCTGATCGTGTATTGGTGATGCAACGCTAACGTAATAAACATTCATGCAATGCATAGAAGCCATCTCCTTGGAGGTGGCTTTTTTATTGGGGGAAAAATTGCTTTTGTGAAATTTGCGCCTGCGAAGTTTTTCCGCCCACATACAGTAGCAGCTCCATACTCCTGTATCGCCCTGAATACACGCATGTGCAATATCAGCAATTTGCGACTCAGCAACGCATTATTTGCATAGGCGAAGTGTTGTACACATCCGAATGAAGCCATACTACATAACAGTATCGAAGGATAT
>JAYRVB010000146.1:0-6245 GCA_041918775.1 Chitinophagales bacterium | reverse complement strand
TGTTGATGGGGATACCGGAAGATATTGGTGTGCGGGCCAATTACGGCAGGGGAGGGGCGTATGCGGCGTGGAAACCCAGTCTCGATTTTTTACTGAACATGCAGAGCAACACTTTTTTGCAGGGTGATGAGCTGCTCGTACTCGGGCATGTGGTGTGTGCCGACCTGATGGAGCAGGCGGATGCCCTGAATTTTAAACTTGAACAGGATGTGCATGCGGCGCGACAACTGGTAGAAGCCATAGATACACGCGTGCGATCGGTGATCGAAAGGATCATACGTGCAGGAAAAATTCCGATCGTGGTGGGCGGCGGACATAATAATGCCTTTCCATTGATCGCCGGTTGTGCAACTGCGCTGAACAGGCCTATCCACGTGATCAATTGCGATCCGCACAGCGATATGCGTCCGCTGCAGGGTCGACATAGTGGAAACGGATTTCACTATGCCTGGCAGGGAGGTTATTTGCGCAAGTATGCAGTTTTCGGCATGCACGAGAGCTATAATATTTACTCAGCACTCGAAATGTTCAAACAATATCCCGATCAACTGACCTATGAAACCTACGATGATATTTTTGTGCGCGAATCGGTCAATTTTTTCGACGCCTTGAAACGCTGTATGGATTTTGTGGATGGTGCACCATGCGGCATAGAGATAGATCTGGATGCTATTCAAAATGTTCCGGTAAGTGCACGCACGCCAAGTGGGATGCTTCCGGTTGATGTCCGGAAATTTGTATGGCACTGTGCAGAAAATCTCCCGGCTACCTATCTCCACATCGCTGAAGGCGCTCCGGTGCTGGCCCATAAACAGGTTGACAATAAAACGGGCAAGCTGGTGGCTTACCTTATTACGGATTTTGCGAAGGCATTTCTGGGAAGGTAGGCAGGGATCGTTTTTTTGGTACTGTGGCGGAGCTTGGTAGTGGGTAGTGAGTAGTGGGACTAAAACCAAAATGCATGCAACTTCGTTGCAATTAATACAATAACCCAATTTCTTCGATGCGCAACCTAGTTGCGCATCGAAGAAATTGAAGACTATTTCCGTAATATCATTGCATTTGTCTCACTACCCACTACTCACTACTCACTACTTTTTTCACAAGTGAATCACCTCCCCATACGCTGCCGCTGCCGCTTCCATAATGGCTTCGCTCATGGTTGGGTGTGGGTGGATGGTTTTGATGATCTCGTGGCCGGTGGTTTCGAGTTTGCGTGCGGCGACTACTTCGGCGATCATTTCTGTGACATTCGCGCCGATGAGATGTGCGCCTAAGAATTCACCGTATTTCGCATCGAAGATCACTTTTACAAATCCTTCCGGAGTGCCACCTGCTTTTGCTTTACCGGAAGCTGTGAATGGGAATTTGCCGATCTTCAATTCATATCCTGCGGCTTTCGCAGCAGCTTCAGTCATGCCCACACTCGCAATTTCGGGGAAGCAATAGGTGCATCCCGGAATATTACCATAATCAATTGCTTCCGGATGATGTCCTGCAATAGCTTCCACACAGGTAATTCCTTCTGCACTTGCCACGTGTGCTAATGCAGGTCCGGGTGTAACATCACCGATGGCATAGTAGCCTTCAATGTTGGTGCGATAATATTTATCTACCATGATCTTGCCTTTTTCGGTTTTGATGCCTACCTGTTCAAGACCAATATTTTCGATGTTCGCTACAACACCGGCAGCGCTTAATACGATATCGCATTCGAGTGTCTCAACACCTTTAGCGGTTTTTACCTGTACTTTGCAACCTGCACCTGAGGTATCTACTGATTCAACAGCAGAACCGGTCATGATATGGATGCCGTTCTTTTTGAACTGACGGGCTAATTCTTTGGATACCTCTTCATCCTCAACAGGCACCAGGCGATCCATAAATTCAACGATGGTCACTTCCGTGCCAATGGAATGATAGAAATAAGCGAACTCAACACCGATAGCTCCGGCGCCCACGATCACCATTTTCTTAGGTTGTAATGGAAGGGTCATGGCCTCGCGGTAACCAATGATCTTTTTGCCATCCTGTTTCATGGTGGGCAGATCTTTACTGCGTGCACCGGTGGCGATAATGATATGTTTAGCACTGATATTAGACTTCGTACCATCCGCTTTCGTCACTTCAACAGATTTTCCGGGTTTTACCACGCCATTTCCTTCTATCACCTCTATTTTGTTCTTCTTCATCAGGAACTGGACGCCCTTGCTCATACCGCCTGCCACATCGCGACTGCGTTTTACCATTGCGCCGAAATCGGCTTTGGCCTCAGAAACTGCAATGCCATAGTCGGCCGCGTGCTTCATGTATTCGAACACCTGAGCGCTTTTCAGGAGGGCTTTGGTGGGGATACACCCCCAGTTCAGACAGATACCTCCCAGCTCGGCGCGTTCAACAATAGCCACTTTCATGCCCAATTGTGAAGCCCTGATAGCGGTTACATATCCTCCGGGGCCACTGCCCAATACTATTACATCGTAGTTCATATAAGTCAATTTGCGGGGGCAAAGATACGGTACGGGGTGGGAAAGGTCAATTTTCGGGAATCCCATATCCCCCGACAGGTGGCAACATCTAACTGCAACCCATAATTAAAGAATGTCTTATTGATTGATTATTGGTAAAAGAATCAAAAAGTGTTTATTCCTTAACAAAATACCCACTGGCTATTTTACTTTCCTCGATTATTTGTAGGAAGTAAATGGCAGAGGGCAACGTGTTAACATCTATTGCTTCGCCAGTCCATTGATTATTTTGATGGACTATGCCACCTGAATTGTTATAAATGCATAGCGTTGCTACAGATGTAATGGGAAATTCTATAAAGATTTCAGTTGTCGCCGGAATGGGATAAATGTTTACAGTGGCGCTTGCCTTATTACTAATAGATAGCCCTTCGTCACTTTGTCCATCACAATCATCATCCAGCCCATTGAGGAGTTCGGTAGCGCCGGGGTATATATCAGGGTTAGTATCATCACAATCTGATGAGTCGGAAACAAAGCCGGCAGGCTGGAAGCAGGCCAGTGAATCAGAGGCTGCAGCGCCATAATCATCCCCATCCGCATCGGCATAATATATCTGAAGGGTAAAGCCTTCATCTAATTCACCATCGCAATCATCATCCAGGTAGTTGCATGTTTCCTTTACACCCGGATTTATGTCAAATTCAGCATCTGCGCAATCAGTGCTGTCAGCTACAAAACCGGGCGGTGCGAAACATGCTATTGTGTCTGTTAAGCTATCACCAAATCCATCGCCATCTGCATCTATGAAGAATTTGTTGTAACAGATGGTGTAAAGTGCAGATATTGCATCCAGGTCTCCATAATTATCAGGGAGAAATTCATCATCGCTATTGGAATAGCCGCAGAAAAATGCAGTTGTAGTATTAATCACCGTAATAGATGTATAATACTCGCCGCCTTCTCCACCAATAGATTTTTCATTTAACAATGTCCCGTTAGAGTCTACTAGAACAGTCCAAATGTCCTGACCACCAAAGTTTTCGCTTACATCAAAATCAGCAAAAGTAGAAAATCCGGTTGCAATGATAGTTGTTGAATTCAGCGTACCGCTACAGAATAATTGATCGCCCTCTGAGCTACCGTAATTCTCACTCCAGATGATATTTCCCATCGTATCCAGCATCAATAACCAGGCGTCTGTATTGCCATTGTTATCGGGTAAGTCTATGTCACTTGATCGGGAATTCCCACACATTAGCAATTTCCCGTTTCCCCACTTTGATAATCCATATGGGTCGTCTGTATTTGTCCCTCCATAGTTATGTTCCCAAATTATCTCGCCAAAATGTGATATTCGAATTATCCACGCATCACTCTCACCATAAAAATCACTCACATCTCCACCGTCATCCAGTATTACTCCGGCGACAATAAATGAAGAGTCCTCCAGTTGTATGATCGCTTCTCCAAAGTCACTGTCATAGGAGCCGAAAGTGCTTTCCCAAATCAAATTTCCGGCCGAATCAATTTTAAATACCCAAATATCTTCTTCCGTTCCATGCAAATATGCCACATCATTATCATTTGAGGATGTTGTGCCGCAGATTACAAAACCGCCATCCAGATCCTTGATTATTTCATACGGGGAATCAGCATTCGAGCCACCATAATTTCGCTGCCAAATGACATTTCCATTTAGATCAATACATAGCAATACAATATCATGGTTGCCATAGTTTACCTCAATATCACCATCTTGTGAATCTGAATAAGCTGCTACAAGGAATGAAGTGTCATTGCATATTACCACACTCCGTCCAACATCAAAATGGGCGCTTCCACCGAATGTTTTTATCCACAAAAAATCGCCTGCCAGGTTTTGTCGCGAGATCATGATCTCATTGCCATCCAGTGTGTCGGTTATATCTGCATCCTCTGAAGCGGTATGCCCAACAGTTATAAGGCTGCTGTCGGGCATCATCAAAGTGCATCGAGGTTCATCTCTTGCGCTGCCGCCAAAATGTCTCATCCAGGTTACCTCCATTTCCTGCCCACTAAGCGGCAAGTAGGCAAATAAAGCGCCTGTTTGTAGAAACAACCAGATGGCAAGCCTTTTCATCGAGGATGGAATTTTATTCAAATTTCTTGTATTTTTGCGTAAAATGCAATAATTTAGTAAAAACATTCCTATATGAGCACTTTTACCCCCCCCATCGGAAGATTTTCCGTAATTTAAGTTTAATATTCCTGATATCCATTTCGCTTTCCGGATTACATGCATTTACCACAGAAGGTATGCGTTTCGATTTGCACACAAAAGAGTTTTATGAAGCATCAGTATTACCCGATACAGTATTTGTTGATAGCAGTGATCTGCAAATTGGTGACACGGTGGCCATCTATGCCGAAGGTGCATGCATTGCCAAATGGAATTTATACATTGTTGGTTTCCGATGATGCGTATATGGCAATATCGGAGAAATTAATAATAAATCGGTGAAATTTAAGTAAATTGATTAATTTACATTTCCGGATATAGAATTAAATATGATAATCACAAAAACTTCCTTATACTATTACATCGTAGTTCATATAAGTCAATTTGCGGGGGCAAAGATACGGTACACATTCAGAAAGGTTATGTGCAGTGGGATGCCCTGTAGTGGCAGAGTTTGAGTGGATACAGGAATTTTTTGTATCTTCAATTATGAAAATCCTTGTTACGCTTCTTTTCGCAGGTGTGCAGTTAAACCTTTTTGGCCAATTTGAAGAATTCTGGCCAATCAACACCGAAGGGTGGATAACTGAATATAACGCCAATGGTCCGCCTCCGGCTAATTACCGTTTTTATGTTGAAGAAGATACCCTCATAGGCACCTACACCTATAAGATACTCATGCGTGATCGGATTAATCCGTATATCCCGACTTCCACAACAGAAGTGTTCGCATTTTTCAGAGAGGAGGATGGTAAAATTACCTATTATGATGAAGCAACAGGTGGCGAATGGAGTTACTTTGATCAAAATACAACAATCGGAGATACCATTAAAACGATTATTCACCCGGACCAACAATTACCTGATTGCGATATATACCGGACTTTTGTTGTCGACAGCCTTTCAGATACAACAATTTCAGGAGTATTGCTCCGTGTATATTTTTTAAATTCTGTATCATATAGTTGCAGTGATGAGTTTGCATTTTTTTGGGGATCACACGTGTTTATCGAGTCAATTGGTTTTTTGGGATATCCAACACCTTATTTAAATGCAGGCGGTTATGATGGCGAATACCCCGGTCAACTAAAATGTTATGAAAACGACGTATTGGGATTGGTGCAGTTTATTGCGGAACCCTGCGATTTTCTAGAGACAGGAATTGTACAGATGTCTCATCCGGAATTGAGGGTTTTCCCAAATCCAACACATACTGCAGTGCAAATTCATTGTGGCAGTGGTGAAGTACAGGAAATTTTAATATTTAATGCACTTGGTCAGCGTATCAAGGCCACGATTATTCATAATAATACGCAATATAGTACTATTGATGTATCAACAATACCGGATGGGATTTACTTTCTACAGATACATTTAGCTGACTTCAGTATAGGGGAAATAGCATTTGTCAGAAATTAATATTTAATGACCGCCTCTGTAAAGAAAACTGCCACAAAGGTTTAAGGACTATTCTGCTGAATTCTGAAGAGATCCTTTTCTAAATATTATTTCAGATTTTTTGGTATTCTCCTCAAGTCATAATGCAGAAACCGCAG